>JANYFQ010000433.1 GCA_025362615.1 Hymenobacter sp.
CTGACGTTACGCGGTGCTCCGAACCCCGAAGGGGTTCAACAGCACAGCCGGGGGTTGGCGACCAACGGGAGCCTACCCCCGGTTTGGGCACGACGGATGCCCGAACCCCAAAGGGGTTCAACAGCCTTCGGCCCCCACGGCGGGCAAATCGACGGCTGTGGAACCCTCTTCGGGGTTCGGCCGGCCGGGGCATCGTCGGACCCTGGGTAGGCTCCGCTGCGCTGCGCCAACCCAGGGCTGTGCTCTTGAACCTCTTCGGGGTTCGGGGCACCGCGTAACAGCAGTTGGTAATGGCAAGGCGGATTTTGTAGCCGCCGTGGCCGATGCCCGTGCCGAGGTGGGGCTCATTTTCCAACACGTCGAGCAGCGCCGCGTACTCGCGGGCCAGGGAAGGGAAGCTGCTACTTTTGTGCAGGCAGGCGTTCGCCTTTTCCGCTTAGACGTGGGTTGTGTTGCGGCAGGCGGTTTTTTATTGATTTCAACGATGAGCAGGCGCATTGAACTTGGGTTGTTGAGTTGGGAGTGGCTGGCCGACTACGTGGGCCGGCAACCGCTGACCATTCACAAACACGTCGTCAAGCTCCGCCGAGTTGAAACGTCGTTGGATTATTTCTCTTTCCTGGTGGCGAGTTCCGTTTTTTCCAGTCAAATAGAAGGCAGCCACGTTGATTTGAACGACTATTATCGTTTCCAGGAAATGGGGTTGAAGAAGACCAAGCCCATGCAGGAAATTGACGATTTAATCAGGGCCTACCAATACGCCCGCAAGGTGCCCATCACCGAAAAACGGGTGCTGACGGCGCACCGGTATTTGTCGGCTACCTTGCTGGCCCAGAACAAGAAATACCAAGGCGGCTACCGCGACCGGGAAGTAACGGTACGAAATACGCGGACCGGGGCCGTCGTTTACGAAGGCGCTCCGGCGGCCGTCGTGGAAATTGAAATGCGGCGGCTGCTGGCGGATATTTCCGCCCTGACAGAACAAGATTTGACCCACAGCGAGGTGTTTTATTTCGCGGCCCAAATTCACCTTCGGGTTACAGAAATCCATCCGTTCGCCGACGGGAACGGGCGCATGGCGCGGCTGCTGGAGAAGTGGTTTTTGAGCCAAATGCTCGGCGACGTGGCCTGGTACATTCAGTCGGAACGAAATTACCAGCGCCGCATCGTTTCGTACTACAGAAACATCCATTTGGGCAGCAGCTACGCCGCGTTGCGCGACGAGCGGAGCTTGCCGTTCTTGTTGATGTTGCCGTGGGCCTTGCGGATTAAGGCGAAATGATTTCGGTGGTGGACTGCCGTCACGCGCCACCCCGAAGGGGTTTCACAACACAGCCGGGGGTTGGCGACCGCCGGGAGCCTACCCCCGGACAAGGCACGGCGCATAATCCGAACCCCAACGGGGTTCCACCGCCGTTGGGCGCTTACCGGGCGGCGAGGGTGGAACCCCGTTGGGGTTCGGACACCCAGGTCCGGTCGTCCGGGGGTAGGCGCCCGCTGGTCGCCAACCCCCGGCTTTGTTGTGAAACCCCTTCGGGGTGGCGTGGAATTTCAGTTGTGAACACGGCTCAGTTTGTGGCAAACAATAATATTTGAGTTATTGATTATCAAATGATTGTACTGCTGACTCGCCGCAACAGCGCCGCGTGGTGGGGGGCACCGGCCAACACCTCCTCGTTGCCGAGCAGCACGAGTTGCTGGCGGGCGCGGGTGAGGGCCACGTTGAGCTTGCGGTCCACGGTGCCGGTTTCGTCGGGCGAGACGAGCAGGTCGAGTTGGTGGGCGGCGTGGCAGCAAAAGCTGACGATGATGACGGCCCGCTGGCTGCCCTGGTAGCGCTCGACGGTATCGACGCTGATGGCAGTGAGGGCGGGCAGGTTTAGCTCCGCAGCGAGTTGGGCGAGGCGGGCGCGGATGCGGGCGGCCTGGTTGCGGTAGCTGGCGATGATGCCCAGGCCGGTGGCGGGGTCGAAGGCGGGGCCTTCGCCCTGCACGACGAGCACGGCGGCGCGGGCGGCGAGGTCGGCTTCGTGGGCCGATT
Source organism: Hymenobacter sp. (assembly GCA_025362615.1). GTDB lineage: Bacteria > Bacteroidota > Bacteroidia > Cytophagales > Hymenobacteraceae > Hymenobacter. Next base: position 2,042 of record JANYFQ010000433.1, read on the forward strand.
CCTTCATCGAGCGGTCGGCGGGCTGGCGGCGGGTGGGCACGAAGACGACGCGCTGGCGGTGCAGGGCCTGGGCAAGGGCATCGTGGGGGGCCGGGGCGGGCCAGTGGGCGCGGCTGAGGGGCGCTGACTGCCAGGGCGCTGGACAACGAAGCTGGCCGTGGTAGAAGTCGTCGTTCACGAGGGCGGCCAGTTCCTGGTGGCTGCGGTGCTGGTCGGCGAGGGTGCCGTGGGCGTGGGGCCAGTGGGCTTCGGCCCGCTGAAAAAGGCGCTCGAAATAGGAGTTGCGCAGGTTGGCGAGGCCCAGGTGTTCGCGGAGCAAGTCGGCGCATTCGGGGGCGATGGCGCTGTCGGCGGGGTCCTGGACGACGACGGCGGGCAGTTGGCGGTGGTCGCCGATGAGGATGAACTTGGGCAC
>JANYFQ010000452.1 GCA_025362615.1 Hymenobacter sp.
TGGCCGTGGGCGGCAGCTCGGGCGCAACGACGTTCGTGCTCACCAACACCGGCACCGCGCCCTTGACGTTGAGCGGCTTTGGCGGCACGGGCAACATGGCCTACACCCTGAGCGTCGCCATCACCTTGCCCGCCGTGCTCAACCCCGGCGACACCCGCAGCGTGAGCGTCACGTTTGCGCCCGCCGCCGCCGGCTTGCAGCTCGAAACCTTCACCTTCAACTCCGATGCCGCCACCAACCCGGCCTACGGCCTCAAGCTGACCGGCAACGGGATAGTCGGCCCGGCCATCACCCTGCTCGCGCCCAACAGCGGCGTGGTGGGCAATGCCGTGACCATCACCGGCAGCAACCTGGGCGGCGCAACGAGCGTGAGCTTCAACGGCACAACTACCACGGTCCTTAGCGGCAACACCGCCACCGGCCTCACGGTGGTAGTGCCCGCCGGGGCCACCACCGGCCCGCTCACCGTGACGACCGCCACCGGCACGAGCAACGCCTTGCCCTTTGCCGTGCTGCTCGATTTGATTGTGAGCACCGGCACGGCCGGCAGCCCCACGGGCATTGCCGCCAACACCTACCGCAACCTCACCGTGACCGGCACCGGCTACGGCACCCTGCTTGGCAACGTGAGCGTGAGCGGGGCCTTGCTCGTGCAGGCCGACGGCGGCCTCAATTTGGGCTGCTTCGGGGTGGCGGGCGCGGGCAGCGTCACGGTGGCGGCCGGGGCCACGCTGGGCATCTGCGCGGCCTCGGGCCTGAGCAGCGCGGCCGGCACGGGCACGGTGCAAGTCACGGGCCTGCGCTTGTACTCCGATGACGCGACGTACGTGTACAACGGCGTGGCCGCGCAGGTCACGGGCGACCAGCTACCCGGCATCGTGCGCGAGCTGGGGCTGGCCAACAACGCCGGCCTGGCCCTCACGCAGGGCGTGCTGGTGCGCCAGCGCGTAAACCTCACCACCGGCAACCTGACGCTGAACGGGCAGGATTTGACGCTGCTCTCCGGCCCTGCCGGCACGGCCCTCGTCCACAACGCCGGGGGCCTGGTGCTGGGCAACACCGGCACCATGCAGCGCTACATTGCCACCAACGCCGGGGCCAACGGCTACCGCCACTACAGCAGCCCCGTGCAGGGCGGGGCGGGCGGCGCCACCGTGGCCACGCTGGCCGCCGGCGGCTACGTGCCCAACTTCGGCGGCGCGGCGGCCTACAACACCGTGCCCGCGCCGGGCCTGGTGATGCCCTTCCCCACCCTCTTTACCTACAACCAGGACCGCATTGCCGGCACCATCAGCACCTACTCCGTCTTCGACAAAGGCTGGCAGGCCGTCACCAGCGGCACCGACCCCCTGCAGGCCGGCCGCGGCTACGCCGTGAACATCCCCGGCGCGGCCCTGGTCGATTTCACCGGCACCTTCACCAGCGGCACCGTGAGCCGCGCCAACCTCAACCGCGCCAGCGCCGACCCCAACACCGGCTGGCACCTGCTGGGCAACCCCTTCCCCGCGCCCCTCAACTGGACCACCATGGCCCTGGGCACCGGCCAACCCCTTGATGGCGTAGACGGCGCGGTGTACGTGTTTCAGAGCAGCGGCCCCTACACGGGCGGCTACCGCAGCTACCTGGCCGGGGCACCGGGCAACAGCTCGCCCATCATCCCGGCGGGCAGCGGCTTCTTTGTCCACGTCAGCAGCCCGGCCGCGCCGGGCATCGTGCGCTTTGGCCCGGCCAACCGCGTCACCACCTTCGGCCCGCAACCGGCCTTCGGCCGGGGCACCGCCGACCTCCGCCCGGTCATCGCCCTGGCCCTCACCAACGCCGCCAACACCCTGCGCGACGAAGCCACCCTCTACGCCGACACCCGCGCCACCCCCGGCTTCAACGCGGCCCTCGACGCGCACAAGCTGCCCAACCCCCACGGCCTCGGCCTGGCCCTGGCCGCCCCCTCGGGCGAGCGCCTGGCCATTGATGCCCGCCCGGCCCTGACGGACGGCCTCGTCGTGCCGCTCGTCCTGACCGTGCCCGCCGCCGGCCGCTACACCCTGGCCGCCCCCACCGTGGCCCACCTGCCCGCCCCCCTCACCGCCGCCCTCCTCGACCGCGCCACCGGCACCCGCACCCCGCTGGGCGCGGGCACGGCCTACGCCTTCGCCCTCAGCCCCGCCGAAGCCGCCGCCCCGCTGGTCGGGCGCTTCGCCCTGGTGTTCGGCCCGGCCGCCGGTCCGCTGGGCACGGCCGCCGGGGCCGCCGCCCCGCCGCTGGCCCTTTACCCCAACCCGGCCCGTGGCTTCACGGCCCTCACCGGGGCCGCGCCCCACGCCGCCGTGCGGGTGCTCGACGCGGTGGGCCGCACGGTGCTGATGGCCCCGGCCGATGCCAGCGGCACCGCCCGCTTGGTGCTGCCCGTGGGCCTGGCGGCCGGCGTGTACGTGGTGCAGAGCGGCGGCCAGGCCCTGCGGTTGGCGGTGGAGTAGGGGCGGGCGGGCGGGCGGCTGATGTTACGTGGTGGCGTTTTGGCGCGGGCCTCCTGGCCCGTGCCGCCTACCAGGGGGCTTCTGGCCCCCAATCGTTGAACGATGGACAGTGAACGAGCGGACAATTTCGGCCTGGGGTGCGGGCCAGCGGCCCGCGAGTAAGCGGCACGGGCCAGGAGGCCCGCGCCACCGCGTAACAGCGGTTAGCCGGCCCCCGCCCCCGCGCCAAAAAAGGCCGCCCCTGGCAAGGGGCGGCCTTTTTGGCAACCAACCACCGCCAACCTACGCCGGCAGCGCGTCGTGGCGGGCCTGCACCTGGGCTTTGCAGTCCTGGTAGCCCACGAGCTGGCGCTGGGCGGCGTCCAGCTCGCGGGCGCGGCGGAAGGCCCCGCGGGCCCCTTGCCCGCCGAGCTGCTGGTCTTGCAACTCCTCGCGGTCGCGCTTGAGGCTGCGGAGGCGGATTTCCTCCTTCGTGCGGTTTTCGCCGGCGGGCATGGCGGCGACGCGGGTTTGGAGGGGGCCAATCTGGTCGTTGAGCGAGCTGATTTCGGCCGAGTCGGCGGTGGCCTCGTTGGTTTGCAGCGTGGTCGAGCGCGTGGCAACCGTGATGCGGAACGTGGCGCGGTCGATGTCCTCGTTGGTGTCGGCGATGACGGCCAGGCACTCGGGGCGGGTGAGCAGGGTAGCAACAGGGTACTGCATGGGAGTAGGGAAAAGGGGGTTGAAGGGGCGTGGCCGGGTGCCACGCTGCTACAACGCCGCCGGGGGGGCGGCTGTTGTGCCGGGCCGCACTTATTTTCAGGCAGGGCTACGGCGGGGCTTCGGCGGCGAGCCAGGCCCGCAGGGCGGCGGCCTCGTGGCGGAAGGCCGCGCTGCGGGCGGCGAGCAAGGCGGCGGCCACGGGGCCGGCCGGGGCTTCGGGCAGCAGGGCATCGGCGGCGGCTTCGCGCAGGCGA
>JANYFQ010000459.1 GCA_025362615.1 Hymenobacter sp.
GGCGGGCGGCAAAAAAGCCGCCCGCCCGCACCGCCTGGGGCCGCCATTGACTTTCTAAACAGCTTCAATACCTAAAACCCAACACCCAATACCCAACACCCAACACCCAACACCCAAGCACCAAAAGCACCCAACACCCAGTCACCAAGCACCAAAACCTAAAACTTGTTCAGCCGCAGCAACACCTCGCGCAAGTACGTTTGGCCCACCGGGATGTGCTTGGTCTCGACCACCAGCGCATTGTCTTCGAGGGCCTGGATGCGGTTGACGTTGACGATGAACGAGCGGTGGACGCGCACGAAGCGGCCGGCCGGAAACTTTTCCTCCACGGCCTTCATCGTGCTGTACACGATGAGCTTGCTCGTGCCCGTGACGATGTGAACGTAGTCGCCCAGGGCTTCCACGTAGCGCACCTCGTCGTAAGCCACGCGCACGAGCTTGTTGTCGACTTTGACGAATGTGAAGTTGGGGTCGTCGGTGGGCTGGATGGGGCCGTCGGTCGGTGGCGTGGGGACGGCCGTGGCGGCTTCGAGCACCTTTTGGGCCGCTTGCAGGAAGCGGGCGTAGCTCACGGGCTTCACCAGGTAATCGACCACGGCGTGCTCGAAGGCCTGCACGGCGTAGTCTTTGCTGCTCGTGATGAGCACCACCAGCGGCGGGTGCTGCAAGGTGCGGAGCAGGTCGAGGCCCGACATGAGGGGCATTTCCACGTCCAGAAACAGCACGTCCACGGGCTGGGTGCGCAGGGCTTCGGCGGCCTCCAGCGGGCTGGTGTGGCTGCCGGCGCTCGCCAGGAAGGGCGTGTTGTGGATGCAGTTGAGCACGACCTGCACCGAGAGCGGGTCGTCGTCAACTACCAGGCAGCGCAACGGGTTGGGTACGGAAGACATAAGATTAAAAAGAGCGTCAGAATGCGAATGTAAGGCCAACCGTTGCTACGGCACCACTCAAGCGGCGGCGCGGGCTTCGAGCTGCGGGTAGAGTTCGGCCAGTTGGCCCGCAATCTGGTCGGCCAGGGGCTGGCAGTCGTCGCAGCCGGGGCGGCGGGCGGCGCGTTCGAGCTCGTCGAGGTGGGCGTGCAGGCCGGGCACCCCAAAGTACGCCACCTGCCCCTTGAGCTTGTGGGCGGTGCGGGCCAGCAGGTCGGCATCGAGGGGCTGGGCACCGAGGGCCGTGTGCAGCAGCTGCTCCTGGGCCGGGGCCTCGGCCAGAAACGTCTGCACCACCTGCCGCAAAAAGCCCTCGTTGCCGCCGGCCAACTCTTCGAGCAAGTGCCAGTCGGGGCGCAGCGGGGGCGCAAGCTGGTGAAACGGCAGGCCGTTGCCGTCGGCGGCGCGGGCGGGCGCGGCGGCGGCGGGCGCACCGCCCGCCGGGCGCGGCCCGTCGGGCCGGTGCGTGAAGTGCGCCAGCCGGGCGTAAAGCATGGCCGGCTCGAAGGGCTTGGCCAGCGTGTCGTTCATGCCGGCGGCCAGGGCCAGGGCGCGGTCTTCGGGCAGCACCGAGGCCGTGAGGCCGATGATGGGCAGGCGGCCAGCGTCGGGGAAGTACTCCCGGAGCTGCCGGGTGGCCGCGTAGCCGTCCAGCTCGGGCATTTGCACGTCCATCAGCACCGCGTCGAAGGGCGCGGCGGCGGCGGCGGCGGTGGCCATTTCCACGGCCAGGCGGCCGTTTTCGGCGATGACGACCTGCACGTTCCAGGCTTCGAGGGTTTTGCGGGCCACGAGTTGGTTGAGTTCGTTGTCTTCGGCCACCAGCACCCGCAGGGCCGGCTCGAAGGGCGCGAGGTGGCCGGTGTGGGCGGCGGGCTGGGCGCTGGCAGCCGACGCCGTTTCGTAGGCCAATTCAAAAAAGAACACCGAGCCTTCGCCCTCCACGCTCGTCACGCCCAACTGCCCGCCGTGGAGCTGCACCAGGTTGCGGGCAATGCTCAGGCCCAGGCCCGTGCCCCCAAACTCGCGGGTGGTGGAGGTGTTGGCCTGCGAGAAGTCCTCGAAAATCGCCCCCAGCTTATCGGCCGCAATGCCGATGCCGGTGTCGCGGACGCTGAAGCGGATGAGCGAATGAGTGGATGAGTGAATGAGCGAATGAGTGAGTGAATTGTCGGCCCGTTCGGGTAGATTTTCCGCTTCGGGTGCCTGCGTCCCGGCGGCGGCGGCGGGCGGCGGCAGCACTTCGGCGCGGAGCGTGACGCCGCCCTGGCGGGTGAACTTGATGGCGTTGCCCACCAGGTTGACCAGGATTTGGTTGAGGCGCACCGGGTCGCCGACGACGGCTTTGGGCACGGCGGCGGGCACGTCCACGCGCAGGTAGAGGCCCTTGGTTTCGGTGGCGAAGCGGAACATCGCTTCCAGCCGGTGCAGGGCTTCGGGCAGGCGGAAGGGCACCCGCTCGAGCGTCAGCTTGCCGGCCTCCATCTTCGACGAGTCGAGGATGTCGTTGATAATCACGAGCAGGTTTTGCGACGACGAGGCGATGGCCGTCAAATATTCGCGCTGCTCCAGGGTGGGCCGGGTGGCTTGCAGCAGGTGGGTAAGGCCGACCACGGCGTTCATCGGCGTGCGGATTTCGTGGCTCATGTTGGCCAGAAACTGGGCCTTGATGCGCTGCGACTGCTCGGCCGCGTCGCGGGCCACCACCAGGTCGGCGTTGATGTGCTCGATGTGCGTGTTCTGGTCGCGCAGCTCGGCGGTGCGCTCGTCCACGGTGCGCAGCAGCCGCCGCTGCTGCTGGCGCAGGAAGGCAATGCGTCCGCGCAGCGCCCCGTACACCGCCCCGGCCACGGCCAGCAGCACCAGGGCCGCAAACCACCCCGTTTGCCACACCGGCGGGGCAATGCCGAAGCGCAGGGCCACCGGGGCGCTCCACGGGCCGCCGGGGCCGCGCCGCACCCGCGCTTCGAGGGCGTAGGTGCCCGGCCCCAGGCCGGGGAAGCGGGCCTCGGCCTGGGGGCCGGGGCGGCTCCAGGCATCGCCGCCGTTGGCCAGCCCGCGCAGGCGGTACTGGTACTGCAAGGCCCCGCCCAACGGGCTGAGGCCGATGCCGCCGAAGGCAAAATCGAGGCGGTGGGGGCCGGCGGCCAGCGTGCCCAGGCGGCCCGGCCCGGCCAGCGGGCGGGCCAGGCCGTCTACTTCGGGCGCGGGCAGCACCAGGCCGGGCGGGGCCAGCCGGGCCGCTTGCCGGGCCGCCGCCAGGGCCACGCGCAGCGGCGGGCCGTGGCGGGCGGGCACGGCGGCGGTGTCGGGGGCCAGCAGGTACGCGCCGGGCAGCAACTCGCGGGCCAGGGGGTTGCCGGGGGCGGCGAGGGGGGCGAAGCGCGGGGCCTGGGCGGCAGCAGCGGCCGGCAGCAGCAGGGTCAGGCCGGTGCGGTGGCTGAGCAGCACCTCGCCGGTGGGCAGGGGCAGCAGGCCGTACACGTAGTCGGCGGGCAGGTTGCCGGCGGCGGCTGTGTAATGCTGCCAGGCGGCGGGCGGCTGGCCGGGGCGGTGCCGGTAGAGGCCCTGCCCCTCGGTGCCGACCCAGAGGGTGCCGGCCGCGTCTTCGGCCAGGCAGGTGATGTCGGTGCCGGTGCGGCTGAGTTTGTGGTAGGCGAAGCCCGCCGCGCCGGGCCGCAGCTCGGCCAGGCCGCTGGCCTCGCTGCCCACCCAGAGGTGGCCGGCGCGGTCGAGCAGCAGGGCCGTGACGGCGTTGTGCAGCAGGCCCTGGGCCGTGGTGAGGTGCTGCACGGGTCGGCGGCCATCAAGGGGCAGCAGGTAGAGGCCGTCGGCGGCGGTGCCCACCCAGCGGCCCACCCCCGGCTGCACGGCCTGGGCCGTGGGCACGAGGCCGGCGGGCAGGCGGCGCAGGGCCGCGCGCCCGGCGTTGGTGGCAACCAACGGGCCGGAGCTGGCGGCGGCAGCCCGCCGCAGGTGCCGGTCGGCGTGGCGCCACAGGCCCTGGCCGGCGGTGCCGAACCAAGCGTTGCCCTCGCGGTCTTCGAGTACGCAGGTGGGGCTGAGGGCGGGCGGCAGCGCCAGGCGGTAGCGGCGCAGGTAGCGGCCCAGGGCGGCGGTGTCGGGGGCGGGGGTGCCGGGCGGGCGGCGGCCCAGCACGGCCTCGGCGGGCGGGGCCAGGGCCGGGGCGAAGCGCCCGTCGGCCCCTTGCCGCGAGTACGCGCCCCCGGCGTGGCCCACCCAGAGGCGGCCCGTAGTAGGGTCGGCCCGCAGGGCCGATACGAAGTCGTCGGCCAGCCCCTCGCGGCGGGTGTAGGCCACGAACGTCGTGCCGTCAAAGCGCACCAGCCCTTCGGCCGTGCCCAGCCAGAGGTAGCCGGCGCGGTCCTGGGCCAGGCAGTAGATGAAGGGCGGGGCCAGCCCCTCGGCCGGGCCGAAGCCGCGCAGCCACCCGCCCTGCGCCGCCGCCGGGCGCACGGCCCCCGCCAGCAAGGCCAGCAGCTGCCCCACCCGGTACGGCCACAACGCCCGGCGAATTTTTTGCAGAAAAGCGAAGCGTGAACTCAAACAGCAAGGGCCGCCAACCACCCCGGGCCGGCCGCGTTGGCAAGATAAGCACCGGCGGCAGCGGCCCCGCGCTTCGGCGGGCAAGCCGCGCATTGGCGCGTCCAACCCGTCGTTTTGCTCGGTTGAAGGAATGGCCCGCCGCCCAAGCCCCGGCAGAGCTCCTTCGAGCCCTCCCGACTGGACCGGAACCCTCCAGGGAGCTCCCTAGAACCCTCCCGGCCAGTCCCGAACCCTCCAGGGAGCTCCCTAGAACCCTCCCGGCCAGCCCCGAACCCTCCAGGGAGCTCCTTTGAGCCCTCCCGGCCAGTCCCGAACCCTCCAGGGAGCTCTTTTGGGCCCTCCCGGCTAGTCCCGAACCCTCCGGGGAGCTCCTTTGAGCCCTCCCGACCAGTCCGGGCACCTCCAGG
>JANYFQ010000512.1 GCA_025362615.1 Hymenobacter sp.
CGCCGCTCGTGGCCCAGCGCCCGCTGCCGTCGCTGGCCGCGTAGGCCGCCACAAACACCTCGGAGCCGGAGCCGGTCAGCGCCGGCTGCCCGCCAAAGACGGCGCTGCTGCTCTGGAAAAAGCCCGTCACGTACACCCCGCCCAGGCCGTCGGCCGCGATGCCGTAGCCCTCGTCGGGGCCGAAGCCGCCGCCGCTTTTGGCCCAGCGGCCCGCGCCGTTGCTGCCCTCGTAGGCCGCCACAAACACCTCTGTGCTGGTGCCCGTCAGGGCGGGCTGCCCGCCGAAGGTGGCGCTGCCGCCCTGGAACAAGCCCGTCACGAAGACCCCGCCCAGCCCGTCGGCCGCAATGCCGGTGCCCACCTCGTTGCTGGCGGCGGCCCCGTTGCCGCCGCTTTTGGCCCAGCGCCCAGCGCCGGTGCCGGCCTCGTAGGCCGCCACAAATACTTCGTAGTTGGTGCCGGTCAGGGCCGGCTGCCCGCCGAAGGTGGCGCTGGTGGTGAAGAAGCCCGTCACGAAGACCCCGCCCAGGCCATCGGCCGCGATGCCGTTGCCCTGGTCGGCGGCGGCCCCGCCGCCGCTCTTGGCCCAGCGCTCGGCGCCGGTGCTGGCCTCGTAGGCCACCACAAACACTTCCTGGCCGGTGCCGCCCAGGGCGGGCTGCCCGCCAAAGTTGGCGCTGGTGTCAAAGTAGCCCGTAGCGTACACGCCCCCCTGCCCGTCGGCCGCGATGCCCTGGCCGAACTCGTTGTTGGCGCCCCCGCCGCTTTTGGCCCAGGCCCAGGTGGCGGTGCCGGGGTTGTAGCGGGCCACAAACGCGTCCAGGCCGCCCGCGCTGGTCAGCACGGTGCTGCCAAAGGCCACCTGCCCGTTGAAGTTGCCCGTCACGAACACCGCCCCGGTGGTCTTGTCCACGGCCGTGGCCTGGATTCGGGCCGTGCCGCCGACCGAAGTCTGGGTAAGGGCCAGGGCACTTTGCCAGGCCGGCGTGGTTTGGGCCGGGGCCAGCACCGGGGCCAGCAGGCCCAGCAGCAGCCCGCAGGCCATCCGCAACGAGGAGAGGAAACTGTTTTTCATGGGACGAAAAGGAAAGAAAGACGCCGCGCCCACCCACAGCGGCGGCGCAGCGACAAAGGTCCGGGCCCATGCAAGCCCCCGCAATGACATAAAAGGGTCATACCGGCCGCCCCGGTTTCCCGCCGTTTTCCCCGCCTCGGCGCACAAAAAAAGAGCCGCCCCGGTGGGGCGGCTCCTCTCCAAAAGCACCGAAACCAGCGCCGGCTACTCCACCAGCAGGCGGGCCGTGGCGGCGGCGCAGCGCACGGTGTACACGCCGGAGGCAAGCCCCGCCAGGTCCAGCGCCAGGGTGGCCGCTTGGGCCGGCAGCGTCGTCTTCCGCACCACCCGGCCCAGCGCGTCGGCCACGGTCACGGCCCGCGCCTGGGCGGCGGCGGGCAGCGCCAGCGTCACGGCCGAGCGGGCCGGGTTGGGGGCCAGCGTCAGCAAGGCTTCGGTTGCGGCGGTAGTGGCGGCCAGCGGGCCGGCGGCCGGGCCGAAGGCCAGCACGAAGCGGCCCGCCAGCGAGCCCGCCGCGGCGGCCGTGAAGGCGTAAGCCATGCCGGGCAGCAGCAGGCGGCGGGTGCCGGTGGCATTGTCCACCAGGTAGGCCGAGAGGCCAGCGGGGAGATGGGACAACTGGGCCGTACAGGCGTACGCCCCGGCGGCGGGCACCGAAACCTGGAGGGGGATGACCGTGCCAACGGCAAACGCCGCCCGCCCGTCGATGGCCAGCGCCTCGCCGGTGGCGGCGGCGCTGCTCAGGTTGAGGCCGCTGGGGTTGGCCAGCTTGGCCGCGTCGTAGGCTGCGTCCACGCCCGCCGTGGCACCGGCCTCGGCGTACACAAACACGTTATCCGAAGCGCCGGTGCCGGCCAGCGCGAGCTGCACCAGGGGCCGGGTGTCGGCCGCGCCGCGCCGCACGGCTACTTGCTGGGCGTAGTCGGTGAGGCGGTGGGCGTTGCGGAAGGTAAGCGTACCGGCGGTTTGGCCGGGGGTGACGCGCACAAAGAAGCCCTGGCTGCTGCCGATGAAGCTGCTGCTGCCCACGCCGTTCACGGCCGAGCGGTAGCTGCCGCCGTACTGGCTGCTGCTCTCAAACACGTAGAAGGCCGCATCCATCCCCGGCCGGTCGGCCGTCGTGACGAGGCTCCAGTCGATGGGGGCCGGGTAGGGGTTGCCCACCAGGTGCAGGCCCTCGCCGCCCACCGCGCCCGTGGCGCGGGGCAGGGCGCGGGCGTAGTCGCCGGTGTTGAGCGTGCCGGTGAAGTCCACCAGCTCCGTGCCGCGCAGGTTCACGGCGTAGCCGGTGCCGGGCACGAAAGCATCCGTCGCCAGGAGCGAAAACCAGCCTTTGTCAAACCCGGTGTAGGGGCTGGCGGCGGTGGCCAGGCGGGCCTGGTCGTAGCCCAGCACGGTGGGGAAGCCGGCGACCGGGTGGGCCGTGGCGCGGGTGTTGTAGGCCGCATCGAAGACGGGCGTGAACGTGGCCGTTGCCAGGTCGGCCATGTTGTTGCCGCGCACCGGGCTGCTGTAGTGGCGGTAGCCCAGGCCGGGGTTGGCGGTGGTCAGGTAGCGCTGCACGGTGGCGGGGCCGTTTACCACGCCGGTGCCGCTGTTCACGACCAGGGCCGTGCCCGTGGCGGTGGAGCGCAGCGTGAACGGGTGGCCGCCGGTGGTCAGGTCGCCCGTCAGCGCCAGCACCTGGGTCACGGCAAAGCGGGCCGCGCCGGTGGATGGGCCGACGAGCGATGCCCCGAAGGAAAGCACCGTCAGGTTGGCAAAAGTGGTGGCGGCGCTGCTTTGCAAATCGGCCGGGGCCGTGCCGCCCACCACCAGGGTGCCGCCGCTGCCGTCGGGGTTGAGGGCGTAGGTGCCGTCGTTCCTGAAGTCGCCGCTCAGCGTGAGGGTGCCCAGGGTGTGGGTGAGGGTGGCGCCGGGTTCGATGGTGAGGGTGCCGGCCTGGGCCGCAGCGGCCGTGGTCAGGGCCGGCATCCGGCGGGCGGCGTTGTCGATGCTCACGTAGAGGGCAGCGGTGGGCACCTGGGCCGGGGTCCAGTTGGCGGGGTCAAACCAGCTGCTGCTCACGCTGCCGTTCCAGCGCACGGCCGTGGCGGTGTAGGTGAGGCTGAAGGCCGGGGCGGCGGTGTTGCCATTGCCGGCCGGGTCGGTCGCCGCGTTGGCGGCAATGTTCACCGCGACCACGCCGCTGGTGGCCGGGGTTACGTCAAACGTGTAGCCCGCGCCGCTGCCAGCGAAGTTGCTCGCTGTGCCGTTGGTCACGGCCACGTCGAGGAGCACGAAGCCCGTCACGTTCTCCGAGAACGTCACCGTCACCGGGATGGGCGCGGTGCTGGTGGGGCTGCCGGCCGCGCTGCCAATGGCCACCGTGGGCACGGTGGCATCCACCGTGAAGCCGTTGGTGTTGCTCGCGGCGCTGGTGCTGCCGTTGGCCGTGGCCGTGGCATTCACCGTGTGGGTGCCGTCGGCCAGGGCGATGGGCTGGGTCAGGCTCCAGGTGCCGCCGGCCGTGGCCGTGGTGCTGCCGATGGTTGCCCCGTCCACCGCTACCGTGATGGCGCTGCCGGCCGGGCCGGTGCCCGCGTAGGTGGGCGTGTTGTCGTTGGTCAGGCTCACGTGGGCCGGGGCCGTCACCACCGGGGCCGCCGTGGCGGCGGCCGTGGCAAACGTCGCGCTGCTGCCGTAGCTCGTGCCCACGCCGTTGGTGGCGTAGGCCCGCACGGTGTAGGTGGTGCCGGCCGCCAGGCCCGAGGGGTTGCCCGAGAAGCTGCCCGTGCCCGCGCCGATGCTCACCTGGGTGCTGCCCACGCCGCCGATGCTGGGCGTGCCCGTGCCGGCCACGTACACCACGCCCCGGTCCGTCACGGGGTCGCCGCCGTCACCCGTCACGTTGCCGCCGAGGACGGCGCTGCTGGCCGTGGTGCCGGTCGGGGTGGCCGTGGTCACGGTCGGGGCCGTCGTCACGGTGAAGGCCACGCCGTTGCTCGTGCCGTTGGCCGTGGTCACGCTCACGTTGCCCGTCGTCGCGCCCGGCGGCACGGTGGCCGTCAGGCTGGTGGCCGAGGTGAAAGTGACGGCGCTCGCCGCCGTGCCATTGAAGCTCACCGCGCTGCCGGCCGTGAAGTTGGTGCCCGTGATGGTGACGGCCGTGCCCACCGGCCCGCTCGTCGGGTTCAGGCCGCTGACGGCCGGCACCGGGCAGGCCGAGAGCACCACGGCATTCGAGGACGCCGAGGTTTCGCCGTTCAGGCTGGCCGTGGCCGTGTAGCTGCCCGGTGCGTTGGTCACGAGCGGGTTGGTGGTGCTGCCACCGGGCGCGAACGTGAAGCTGGCCCCGGCCACGGCCGTGGGGGCCGCGTTGCGGCTGCCGTCGGCGTTGAGGCGCACCAGGTAGCGAGCCATCACGCCCCGGTAGGCCGTGAAGTCACCGCCCGCCAGCACCTGGCCGTCGGCCTGCACCGCCACGCCGTACACGGGGCTGCTGAAGCCCGTGCCGGTGGCGAAGCCCGCGTCGCGGCTGCCGTCGGCGTTGAGGCGGACCAGGTAGTTGAGGCCCGCCGTGCCGTTGTAGCTCGCAAAGTCGCCGCCCGCCAGCACCCGGCCGTCGGCCTGCACCGCCACGCTTCGCACGATGTCATTGAAGCCCGTGCCGGTGGCAAAAGTCGCGTCGCGGCTGCCGTCGGCGTTGAGGCGGACCAGGCGGTTGAGGCCCGTCGTGCCGTTGTAGCTCGTAAATCGTCCCCCCACCAGCACTTTGTCGTCGGCCTGCACCGCCACGCTCGCCACGAATTGGTCGAAGCCCGCGCCGGTGACAAAGGTCGCGTCGCGGCTGCCGTCGGCGTTGAGGCGGATGAACTTGTTCTGGCCCGCCGTGCCGTTGTAGCTCGCGAAGAAGCCGCCCGCCAGCACCCGGCCGTCGGCCTGCACCGCTACGCCGTACACGCCGTTGTCGAAGCCCGTGCCGGTAGTAAAAGTGGCATCGTGGCTGCCGTCGGCGTTGAGGCGCACGAGGTAGTTGAGGCCCGTCGTGCCGTTGTAGCTCGTGAAATTGCCCCCCACCAGCACTTTGCCATCGGCCTGCACCGCCACGCTGTTCACGGCGTTGTTGAAGCCCGTGCCGGTAGCAAAAGTGGCATCGCGGCTGCCGTCAGCGTTGAGGCGAATGAGGTTGTTCTGGCCCGTCGTGCCGTTGTAGCTCGTGAAGGAGCCGCCCGCCAGCACCTTGCCATCGGCCTGCACCGCCACGCTGTTCACGGTATTAAAGATAATGTTGAAGCCCGTGCCGGTGACGAAGCCCGCGTCGGGGCTGCCGTCGGCGTTGAGGCGAATCAGGCAGTTGGCCGCCGTGCCGTTGTAGCTCGTGAAGAAGCCGCCCGCCAGCACCTTGCCGTCGGCCTGCACCGCCACGCTCCGCAAGCCGTTGCCAAGGCCCGTGCCCGTGGCAAAAGCCGGGCTGCTGGCCGTAGCCGTCAGCGTGCGGGCCGCACATACGTTCAGCGGCCCGGCCGGGCTGAGGGTGGCGGTGAGGTTCTGGCGCGGCACGTAGGTAAAGTTCGTCGCCGTGCTGCCGCTCAACCCGATGTTATTGGTCAGCGTCACCACGCCCGTGCTGCTTGTCACTGGCACCAGCACCGTCAGGCTCGTGGCCGACTGGCTCACGAAGTTCGTCGTCAGACTGCCCGTGCCAAAGCGTACGCCCGTCACGCTGCCCAGGTTAGTGCCCGTAAACGTCACGGGCGTGCCGGCCAGCCCGCTGGCCGGGCTGAAGCCGGTGATGGCCGGCGGCACGGTCACCGCAAAAATGCCGGCAGTCGTCGCCGTGAACGGGGCCGACACCACCTGCACGTAGCCCGCGCCGGTGTTTGTGAGCGTCGCCCCCAGGGCCACGCCGTTAAGCAGCACCTGCACCCCCAGGTCGTAGGGGCCGCCGCCGCAGCACTGGCGCTGGGCCAGTTGAAACCGCACCCGATAGGGACCGTTGGCCGTCAGGTTCAGGGTTTGCTCCACGTAGCGGCCGACA
>JANYFQ010000530.1 GCA_025362615.1 Hymenobacter sp.
AGTTCCAAGGCGGCCTACGCGAGACCCCTCCGGTGGCAGCACAGCTTGGTGGTACACCGTTCTAAATAATTTGCTTCGTGTGCTTTACCATGTCGTAGAGCAACTCGCGGGCGCGGTGGAGCTGGGCCTTCACGGTGCCGAGCGGCGCCTTTAGTTCGGTGGCGATTTCCTCGTAACTCAACTCATCGAAATAGCGCAGGCTCACGAGGCGGCGGTATTTGTCGGGCAGTTGCTCGACAACCTGGCGCATGATTTCGATTTTCTGGTTGCGGATGGCGTGCTCGGCGGGGTTGAGGTCGTTGTCGCGGAAATCGATGGTTATTTCGTCGCCGTTATCGACTTTGAAGGCCGAGTCAATCGACATTGTTTTGATTTTATTCTTGCGGATAAAATCGATGCAGTTGTTGGTGGCGATGCGGAAGAGCCAGGTGCTGAAGGCGTACTCGGGGTTGAACTTGTGCAGGTTGCGGAAGGCTTTGGCGAAGGCTTCGATGGTGAGGTCTTCGGCATCGTCCTGGTTGCGCACCATCTTGAGCACGACGTGGTAAACGGGCTTCTTGTAGATGTGCATCAGCTCGGCGTAGGCTTTTTCGTTGCCTTCGTCCACGGCGGCGCGGATGAGCTTGAAGTCGTGCTTGGCTTTGGCGGAAAACTGCTTTTGCAGTTCTGGGGTGGTGTCGTCGGTTACTTCCATCGAAAACGGCGGTTTAGGAACAGGGAAAGCCCGAAGGCAAAATAGTGGACAAAGTACACGAAATCGAGCAGCGGCAGCCAGTAAAACGGCAGGGCCTGCCCCAGGCGTCGGGCGGTTTTGGCGTACACGGCCGTCATCAAACCGGTGCGGATTGCGCCAATAACGGCCAAAGATACCCCCACCTGCGGCAAACAAGCCGCGCCCGCCGTGCCCAGGTAGAACAACCCGTTGGCGAGCAAAAAGATGCCGATGCGGGCGCGGTCGGCGGGGCGGTAGCGGGTGCCGGCCGAGAGGTGGCGGCGCTTTTGCCGCCACCACGCGGCCCAGGTAGCAGGGGCCTGGGTGATGGTTTGGGCGGGCGGGTCGGCCACGACGACGGCCTGCAAGCCTTGGCTTACTGCGTCTTGCACCAGCAGGTCGTCGTCGCCGCTGAGGCGGCGGATGTGACTGGCAAAGCCCTTGGTGGCCCGAAACGCCGCGCGGGTGTAGGCCAGGTTGCGGCCCACGCCCATGTAGGGCCGGCCCTGTTGGGCAAAGCCCAGGTATTGCGCGGCCGTGACCAATGTTTCGTAGCGCACGAGGCGGTTAAGAAAACCTGGGTTCGGGGCTGGAAACGAGGCCCCGAGCACGAGGGCCGCCCCCGCTCCGCCGCCGCCGCCGGCCCCGAAACCGGCCTGCATCCGGGCGGCCCACTGGGGGCTGGCGGGGCGGCAGTCGGCATCGGTAAAAAGCAGGTGCTCGTGGCGGGCGGCCTTGATGCCGAGGGTGAGGGCGTACTTTTTGGGCGCGAAACTGGCCGGCGTGTGCGCGACGGTCACGAGCCGAAACCGCTCGGGCGGGTAATACTGGGCGAGCTGCTGGGCGTAGAGATAGGTATCGTCGCGGCTGCGGTCGTCGATGAGCACGATTTCGAGGGCGGCGGGGTAGTCTTGCTGCAAGAGCAGGGGCAGCAGCTCGCGTAGATTATCCAACTCGTTGCGGGCGCAGACGAGGATGGAAAGCGGGGCGGCCGGGGCCGTCGGGGCGGCTTCGGGCGGGCGGGTGGCCAGGGGCCAGAAGTAGCGAATGGCGTAGTAAAGCTGCACGGCCAGGCAGGCCAGCGGCAGCCACACGGGCCAGGGCAGGTAAGCGTAGAGGGCGGGCATAAGCAAGCCGCAAAGTTACCTTTGGCGGGGTGGCGTTGCCAATGAGTGAAGGAGTGAATGAGCGAGTGAGTGAATTGATAGTCTGGTCACGCAAGGTGCCGCACTGCCAACTATCAATTCACTCACTCGCTCATTCACTCCTTCACTCATTGAAAACACCACCCCCGTTGGCTCCGCCGACCTTCGGTTCGCGCCTCTTCGGCGCTCCCAATTCATAACTTTTAACTCATAATCCATCATTCCTAATTTGACCTTCGACCTCCAGGCCCGCGACCCCGGCAGCAAGGCCCGCGCCGGGGCGCTGCACACGGCGCACGGCACCATTGAAACCCCGATTTTTATGCCCGTCGGCACCGTGGGCACGGTCAAGGCCGTCAATCAGCTCACGCTGGCTACCGACATTGATGCCCACATCATCCTCGGCAACACTTACCACTTGTACCTGCGGCCGGGGCTGGAGGTGCTGCAACTGGCCGGCGGCCTGCACAAATTCAACGGTTGGGACCGGCCGATTTTGACCGACAGCGGCGGGTACCAGGTGTTTTCGCTCAGCAACACCCGCAAGATTAAGGAGGACGGCGTGACGTTCCGCTCGCACATTGATGGCTCGTCGCACCTCTTTACGCCGGAGGGCGTGATGGACATTCAGCGCACGATTGGGGCCGACATCATCATGGCCTTCGACGAATGCACACCCTGGCCCTGCGAATACGGCTACGCCGCCACCTCGCTCGACCTGACACACCGCTGGCTCAAGCGCTGCCAGGCCCGTTTTGATAGCACCGAGGGCCACTACGGCTACGCGCAAAGCCTGTTTCCGATTGTGCAGGGCAGCACGTTTAAGGATTTGCGGGTGCGCTCGGCCGAGTTTGTGGCCGAACAACACCGCGAGGGCAACGCCATCGGCGGCCTGAGCGTGGGCGAACCCGCCGAGCTGATGTACGAGATGACGGAGCTGGTCTGCGACATCCTGCCGCCCGACAAGCCGCGCTACCTCATGGGCGTGGGCACGCCGGCCAACCTGCTCGAAAACATTGCCCTGGGCGTCGATATGTTCGATTGCGTACTGCCCACCCGCAACGCCCGCAACGGAATGCTGTTCACCTCCGAAGGCATTGCCAACATCACCAACAAGAAGTGGGCGACCGATTTCGAGCCCATCGACCCCGTGGTGGGCGGGCACGCCAGCACGTTTTATTCGCGGGCCTACGTGCGGCACTTGTTTCAGAGCAACGAGCTGCTGGGGGCGCAAATCGCGTCGGCCCACAACCTGGCGTTTTACCTGTGGCTGGTGCGGCAGGCGCGGGCGCACATTTTTGCGGGCACGTTTGCGGGCTGGAAGGCGGGAATGGCGGAGAAGCTGATGCGGCGGCTGTAGTTTTAATGAGTGAATGAGTGAGTGAGCGAGTGAGCGAATTATTAGCTGCTGTTACGCGGTGACGCTTTGGCGCGGGCCTCCAGGCCCGTGCCGACTACTTTGGGGGCCGCTGGCCCCAATCGTTGAACGATGCGTGTTGGACGAGCGGACGATTTCGGCCTGGGGTACGGGCCAGAGGCCCGCTAGTAGCCGGCACGGGCCAAGA
>JANYFQ010000554.1 GCA_025362615.1 Hymenobacter sp.
CGACATTGAACGGGAAACCGGCTACGCCAGCCGGGGCTGCTTCACGGCGGCGGGCCGGCTGCTGTTCACCGGCACCGGCGGCCTGGATGCCCTCCTCGACCTCGACCGGGGCAAATCGCTGGGTTACACCCGCCCGGGAGCCGGCTCGCAGGGGCCCGCCCCCGCCCAACTCTCCGATGGCCGCCTGCTGTTTATTGGCTCCATCACCGATTTGTCGAAGTATCCCCGCCTTTAACCGCCCCTTATCCATGCGCTCTTTCCTTATCATGGCGGCCCTGCTGGGCAGTGCCAGCCTGCTGCCTGGCCGGGCCACCGCCCAAAAGGTACCCGCCGGCGTATTTCTAATCGAAGGCGGCTACCAGGTGGTGAATGACCATTTCCAGCGCCCCACCCGCCTGGCCACCGACAACCAGTTTACGGTGAAGCAGCCCCTGTTTCGCTACCGGGGCTGCAACCCCAAGTCGCTGGTATTTGCCGAGCTGAGTGGGGTAGCGAATGGCACCTACGGGCGCATCATCAAGCGCGTCGCGCCGGGCTACCTCAGCTCGGGCCAGGTGGGCAGCACCGGCACCTACGGCCAGGACCAGACCTATGCGTCGTTGCTCATCGCCGGGGGCAGCACCCACCTCAAGATAGGGGGCGAAGTAGTGTTCGGCCAGTTCGGCTTGTTTCAGGCGGGGCTGGAGCCGGGCATTACGCCGGGCGTTATCCAGTCGGGCACGGAGACGCTGGTGGGCGTGAACCTGCATTACACCACGGCCCTGGACCACCGGGCGTATTTCCGGGCCGGGTTGTACGGCGACCGCATCTTCCACGAAACCGGTATCCGGGGCTACGCCGCCACGCTGGATGCCAGCCTGGTGGTGAACCTCGTGGGTCACCTCAACCTGGTGGCCGAAGCCAAAGGCCAGGAGCGGGCTTACGCCGGGCAGCACACCGGCACGCCCTCGCCGTTTAGTACCGACCCGAAGCTGCTCGACGGCTTCAGCCCGCCCGAAAACCTGCCGGTGCGGGTGATGAGTACCAGCGTCTCGCTGGGCCTGGCACTTGGGTTTGGGTATTAAGCTGCGTCGGCACCGCGCAACAGCGCGGTAACATAGCCAGGGACTGCCGCCGCCGTGCGGCCCGCAGGGGGGTATCTTTGTGGCAGCCTGCCTGGGCGCACTTTGGTGCCCTGCTTCTGCTATGATGAAAACGCTCCTGCTTCTCCTACTCCCTTTGGCCGCTCCGGCCCAAAAGCCTCTGCCCCGCCCCAAGCTGGTGGTCGGCATCATCGTGGACCAGATGCGCTACGACTACCTCTACCGCTACTGGAGCAAGTACCCGGCCGGTGGCTTCCGGCGCTTGCTGGGCGAGGGTTTCAGCTACGAAGCCTGCCATTATAATTACGTGCCCACCTACACCGGCCCCGGCCACGCCAGCGTGTACACGGGCACCACGCCGGCCGGGCACGGCATCATCGGCAACAACTGGTGGGTGCGCGAGGAAGGCCGCGACACCTACGTGACCGAGGACAAAACCGTGCAGGCCGTGGGCGGCACCCCGGCGGCGGGCCAGATGTCGCCGCGCTACCTGCTCAGCACCACCATCACCGACGAGCTGCGCCTGGCTACGAATTTCCAGGCCAAAACCATCGGCATCAGCATGAAGGACCGGGGCAGCATCCTGCCCGCCGGCCACGCGGCCACCGCCGCCTACTGGTACGACGGCACCAACGGGGCCTTCATCAGCAGCACGTTCTACCAGCCGGCCTTGCCCGATTGGGTCACGAAATTCAACGCCGCCGGCCACGTGGCCGCGTACCTGGCCCAGCCCTGGAACACGCTGCTGCCCATTGCCGACTACACCGAAAGTTCGGCCGATGACGTGCCCTGGGAGGCGGCGTTCAGGGGCGAAAGCAAGCCCGTGTTTCCGCACGATTTGCCCGTGCTCTCGGCCGGAGCCCCGGCCTCGGTGCAGCCCGCCCTCAAAAATTCGGGCGAAACCAAGGCCGGGCCGGCCCCCACCCAGAACCTCGACCTCATCCGCAGCACGCCTTTCGGCAACAGCCTGACCACTGATTTCGCCCTCGAAACCATGCGTCAGGAACAGCTGGGCCAGCGCAACATCACCGATTTTCTGGCCCTGAGCTACAGCTGCACCGACTACGTGGGCCACCAGTTCGGCCCCAACTCCATCGAAGCCGAAGACACCTACCTGCGCCTCGACCGCGAGCTGGCCCGTCTGTTTGCGGCCCTGGATAAGCAGGTGGGGCAGGGCCAGGCCCTCGTTTTCCTCACCGCCGACCACGCCGCCGCCCACGCCGTGGG
>JANYFQ010000636.1 GCA_025362615.1 Hymenobacter sp.
TCGAATTTGCCCGTGAAACGACAGAAAAAGTTAAAAAATTAGCCGCCGACATGGAAAGTGAGATGCGAGCGGCCAATTTAGGCTACCATTTCCCTTTACTTTTTGGCGAAGATACCAAGAAAATTTGGACAGCTGGAAATGCAGTGCGAAGAGCTGCTGCGGGCCCAAAGCGAGGCCCAGGCCGCCCGCAGCCAGTACGAGGACCTCTACGACTACGCCCCGGTGAGCTACTTCACCCTCACTGAAGTTGGCCTCATCGAGCAGCTCAACTTTTGCGCGGCGTGGCTGCTGGGCAGCGTGCGGCAGCAGTTGGCGCAGCGGCGCTTTGCCCTGTTTGTGGTGCCGGCCCAGCGCCTGGATTTTGGGCAGTTTCTGGCCCGCGTGTTCAGCACCGACACGATTCAGGGCCAGGAGCTGCAATTGCAGCGGGAAGACGGCACGCCGTTTTTCGGTCGGCTCGAAGGCCTGCGGGTGGACACGCCGGCCGGCCCCCAGTGCCGCCTGGCCGTGCTCGATGCCGCTGCCCACCAGCGGGCCGCGGCGGGCCTGGCCGCCAGCGAGGCCCGTTTCCGCAAGCTGTTCACCGAAAGCCACACGCCGGCGGCGCTGCTGCAAGGGCATCACTTCGTGGATTGCAACGCCGCCGCCCTGCGCCTGCTGGGCCTCGCCGACCGCCAGCAGCTGGTGGGCCACCCCGCCTGGGCGTACACCGCCGCGCACCAGCCCAACGGCCGCCGCACCATCGACCTGTTTCACGAAACCGTGGCCGAGGCCCTGCTCACCGGTTCGACCCGCTGCGAGGCCCTGATGCAGCGCCTCACGGGCGAAGAAATATGGGTGGAGGCCGTGCTCACGCCCATCGAGCTGGACGGGGCCACGCCCGTGGTGCACATTTTGTGGCGCGACATCACGGCCGCCCGGCAGGCCCGGCAGCAGCTTCAGCAGAGCAAAGAATTCACCGAAAGCCTGCTCGACAACAGCGTGGACGGCATCATCGCCGTGGACGAGCAGCGGCGCATTACGGCCTGGAACGCCCAGGCCACGGCCTTTTTCGGGCAGCAAGCCGCCGCCGTGCTGGGCCGGCCCCTGGCCGAGGTGCTGCCCTACCTGAGCGACGAATTGCACGAAATGGTGAGCCGGGCGCTGGCCGGTGAGCGCATCGACCTGTTTGGCCGCCCGTTTCAGCTGCGCCCCGGCTGCTACGATGCCCATGTGGTGCCCCTCTACCACGGCGGCGCGCCCCGGCCCGGCGGCGTGCTCGTGGTGGTGCGCGACGTGACCGAGCGCGAGCGCCTGGCCGAGGAGGCCACCCAGCAGCGCCTGCGCCAGCAGCAGGAAGTGCTGGCCGCAATCCTGGCCACCCAGGAAACCGAGCGCAAGCGCATTGCCGAGGCCCTGCACAACGGCCTGGGCCAGCTCCTCTACGCCGCCAAGCTCGGCCTGGCGGGTCGGGCCGGGGTGCCGGAGGGGTCGGGCGAGGCCCTCAAGCTGCTGGAGGAAGCCATTCGGACCACGCGCACCATTTCCTTCGAGCTCACGCCCGGCGTGCTCGAAGATTTTGGCCTGCAAACCGCCCTGCAAGAGCTCACGAAGCGCATCGCGCCGGCCGGCCTGGCGGTGCGCCTGCACCTGCTGGGCCTGGCCCACCGCCTCCTTCCGGCGGTAGAGATTGGGGTGTACCGCGCGGTGCAGGAGCTGCTCAACAACGTGATGAAGCATGCCCACGCCACCGAAGCCGTGGTGCACGTAGCCCACGAAAACGGCCGCCTCGACGTGAGCGTGGAGGACAACGGCTGCGGCTTCGAGCCGGCCGCGCTGGCAGGGCAGCTGCTGGCCGGCATTGGCCTGGCCGGGGTGCGCAACCGCGTGGCCCTGCTGGGCGGCCGGCTGGCCATCCACTCGTGCCTGGGCCGGGGCACCATCGTCAGCTTCGAGCTGGAGGTGGGGGAGGGGAGTTAAAAGTTGTTTGGTGGGGCTTTTTTCAGCGAAGCTGTTTAGGAAGTCGATTTTGGCGGTAAGCGGGGCGGGCTGCT
>JANYFQ010000682.1 GCA_025362615.1 Hymenobacter sp.
CAGAAATTTCGTGTCGGTGCATAGAAATGTCGCTGTATAAGGCAAAATTACATTAAACTTCTTATTGTCCTCACGACCTAGGTTGGTCAGCCCGAAGCGCAACCACTGGCTTTGGGGAAGATGGCGGGCCAGGAAGAACTCGACGACGCCGATGTGGACCAAATAGAAGGCATAGGAGGACTTGCCCAGCAACTGAAAGAGACGAGTTTCCAGCAAACGCCGAAAAAGGGTGTTCTCGTGAATCAACCCAAAGAAGAACGCGCAAATGGTCAGGGGCAATACGAGGTTGTTTAGAGCCATGCCAGCCGGGGTTTCGATGCCGAACAAGTGGTTGCCCCGCACATACACCAAGCCAGCCACCACCGCTACCATGCCAACCGCCCCGGCCACCGTCCAGTAAGTGCGGGGCGCTACTACCGGGTTAGTTTTAAAGTAGTAAGCCAACGCCATGCCCGCAACAAATTCGAAGACACGGCCGAAAAAGGTGTAATTGTACAAGAAGGTGGGCGTGGCAAAAAATCCGAAGGCGCCGGGTCCGTAGGCGTTGTGCAACAACAAAAGCCCAGTTACCGATGCGCCCAAGGTATAGAGAAGGGCTTTGAACACGAAGCGCCCCCTGGCCAAAAAAACCAGCGGCACCGATAGATAAAAGCACTCCTCGATCGTGAGGGACCAACCTTGCGCGACCCCGGAGAATTTCAAGCCATCAAAAAACCCTCTCAAAAAAGTGAAATTCAGCCCCGCAACGTACCAGCGGGTGACCGGTTCGAAGGGCATGAATTTTTGAAGCTCGTCGTAAGCCGGACGCACCAGGAACACGGCGAAAGTGAGCGCCGTCAGCAAGAAATAGACGGGGTAGATACGGGCAAAGCGGTTGAAGAAATAAGTGCCTGCCCACCGCCACGTGGCTTGGGCACGAGCCTCGTAGCGGAGCGTAATCAAGAAGCCGCTCAACACAAAAAACACCGTGACACCGATGTGAAATTCTTGACTGAACTGGTAAGGCCAATGGCCCCACCGGACCTTGTTGAACGGGTTGAGGTGGTGCAGGTACACCAAGTAAGCGGCCAGTGCCCTTACCCCGGTGAGGGCGGGCAGGTAGGTGTCGGATACCAGCGGGCGACGGGGGGCTGATACAGTCATGAAACGGACGCAAGGAAAGCAACGGGCATTGTGCCATCAAAGGTAGTAGCCGCCACCACCCGTCGCAGGTGCCGCGTCGAAAGTTGCCTTTGCCTTGAGTCGCCTGGAAAATGCTCGTGCCCGACCCCGGCAGCAGCGCCGAAGTGCTGGCCGACGATGAGGCGGCCAGCCAACCCACAAAGCGCCGGTTGCGGCTGCCGCCCCCGCCCGCAGCGGCGTGAGCCTGCGGCCGATGGCAGCGTTGGTACGTGCTGAGATAGAGGGTTGGGGGTTGGGTGTTCGGCGGTGGACCATTACTGGACCTGCTTTCGGTTCCTGACACCCAACACCCAACACCAGGAACGCAGCAACGTCGGGGGCCGATGCCCGGCCCCGACAGAACGGTTATACATTTGTGCAAACTAACCGTTGCTCCAATGGCCGCTGCCGTCACCATCAACCAACGCTTCGCTACGCTCATCCAGGTACTTAACCTGACCAAGAGTGGATTCGCGCAGTCGCTCGAAAAAACACCCAGCGTAGTACAACACCTCATCGACGGGCGCAACAAGCCCGGCTACGACCTGCTGTACAAGGTGTTTGAAGTTTATCCAAATGTGTCACGCGATTGGCTCATCCTCGGCAAGGGGCCCATGCTGCTGGGCGGTGCTGCCCCCGCCCCCCCCTTGCCCGATGCCGCCGCCAGCGCCGCCCCCGAGCTGCCCTTGCGCCCCCCCGCCACGCTTGCGGTGCCCCCCCCCGAGCCGCCGCCGTCGGCAGCAACCGAAAACCCGGTGCAAACCAACCCGCCCGAAACCCCGCGCCCCCCACTGCCGCGAACGCCGGCCGATGCCCCGCTCCGGGCGGTGGATATTGCGGCCGTGCTCGCCGCGTCGGCCAAAGCCAGCCGTCCAACGGCCGGCCCCGAGGAAGCCGGCACTGCCGGGCCAGCCGCCCCCCCCGCCCCCACTCCCCCGGGCTTCGCCGCCCCGGCCGAGGCATTTGTGGCCGCCACGCTCTACACCCAGCACCTGCAACACCAGTTGGCCCTGGCCGAGCTACGCAACCAACACTTGCAGGAGCAGCAGGCCCTGCTGCGCGAAATGCTGGCCCTGACCCGCCGGCGCTCCAAAAAAGAATAGCCCGAACGCTGGGGAATTAGAGCGGTTTCGGGGTTCGTGTACAGAACTGTCGGACGAAGTAGAGACGCAAAATTTTGCACCTCCTCGCGCCAGCGCTTGGCAACGGTCCCGTGCAACGAGTAGGCGCAGAATCTTGCGCCTCTACTTCAGGTACACGAACCCCGAAACTGCTCTAGGACGCAGCAAAACCCATTTTTAAACAGCACGCATCGTCTGTCCACCATTTTACCGCACCCCCGCCCGGTTGCGCCGCCAGCCCGAAACCGCCGCGCCGCCGGCATCGGCCGATGCCGTGGCGGCAGCGGGCTTGGGCGCACTTAGCAGCATCGCGCCCAGTGCAGCGGCCACCTGGGCCGTGGC
>JANYFQ010000717.1 GCA_025362615.1 Hymenobacter sp.
CCAACCCCTAAGCCCCTAAGTCCCTAAAAACTAAGCCCCTAAAAACCAAGCCCCTAACTCCTAACGCCCTCACCCCTATTGAGCCATCGAAAACACGCCCGTGGGCTGGGCGATGCGGTAGCGCGAGAAATCCTGGTTGGCCGTCAGCCCGAAACCGGTGAGGCGCTCGGCGGGCGTCGTGACTTCCACGGCCATCCTGGGCGGGGTGTAAATGAGTTGCTTGTTGCGGTCCAGAAACAGCTCTTCGGTCTTCATTACCTGCTGGTTGGGCACGTTGGCCACGTTCACCTGGCCGCGCATGATGTAGAGGTTTTTGCCCTTGTCCACCTTGCCGTAGTTGGCCCGCAGGGTGTTGAGAACGGTGTGCCCGTCGCGCTCAAAAAACGTGACCGTCATGCCCTTTGGGTACACAGCATCGCCGTTTTCAAAGTTCTGTTCGAGCGGGGCCGTCAAAATCAGTTTCAGCCGGGCCGAGTCCGAAAAAAGCGTCCGCACGTTGGTCGTTTCCATCAGCGGCCCGGTGTACACGGTCAGCGGTCCGGTCATTTCTTTCGAGCCGCAGGCGCTCAACAACAAGCACATAACAGGCAGGGCAAAGCCCCCCTCCTGGTTCGCCCGCGTCATCGCCCCGCCAAAAATTCGTGCAATCCTCAAAATTCGATTAAATTCGTGATTCGTGCAATCCCCAAATTTTGATTAAATTCGTGATTTACTGGAGACGGCGCTTGATAAACCACCGGTTGTTGAGCGTCAGCCCAAACGTGCCTTTGAGGTAGCTTTCCTGCACGTTGCTGGCCGTGCCGGTTGGGGTATTTACTACGTCGGTGTTGCCGCGCTGCCCGTAGGTGAAGGCCAGGCTAAAAGTGGTGGCATCGAGGGCCGACGATGAGGGCAGCGGGAACGCGAAGCCCCAGCTCACCGAGCGGTCGTAGAGCGTTTGGCCACCCGGCTGGTAGGGCAACTGCGCCAAGCTGAGGCCCGCCCGGTAGCTCACGCGCCGGAAGTAGTGGTCCACCGAGCCGGGGTCGGGCGTGAACTCGCCGCCGAGGCCGCCGCGCCAGGTGTCGCGCAAGGGTTCGCCGACCGTGCCGAAGTTGCGGAATTTCGACCACTGCTGCTGCGACAAGTCGAGGTTTACGCTAAAATTCTTGTTGTTGTCGAGGCTCAGGCCCGCCTGCGCGAGGGCGGGTTGGAGCACCTGACCGCGCACGTTGCTGGTTTCCAGCGGGGCCGCCGTGAGCGAGCCGTTCAAGTCCTGCCGCTCCTGGGTGCTGCTGCGTTGCCCGGCCAGGTCCGACTGAAAGCTGTACACGCCCGCCACGTTGCCAAAGAGCACATTGCCCAGCTTGTGCCGGTAGTGTACCCCGGCGCGGAAGCTGAAATCGGAATAATTCGTGTGGATGCGGTCCACCACTTTGTCGCCGGTTACGCCATTGGCTTGTTGCAGCGTGGCCGAGGATATTTCGTCCAGCGTCCCAAACACGTAGCTGGCCGTAGCGCCCAGGCTCAACGATTTGCCCAGCAGCAGCCCTTGCCCGAAATAGGCTTCCGACAGCCCGCCCGTGCCCCGGCTCTGTTCCAGAAAAATGTCGCCCGCCGGTGCCCCCACCACGGGGCGGATGATGTTCGATTCGTACTCCACCGAACTCAGTGGCTTGAGGCCGATGGCCGCGCCCCACTTCGGCCCCAGCGGCACGGCCAGCGCAAAGTAGCCCAGCGTACCGCTGCCCGACTGGTTGCTGGCCTTCGCGTTGCGGATGGTTTTGTACTGCCCGTTATAGCCGGCCTCAAACGTGGTACGGTTGGTAAAGCACAGCAGCGCCGGGTTTAGCTCGTTTACATTGATGGCGTTGGGAGCCGCCAGGCCCACGCCGCCCATGCCCGCCTGCCGTACGCCGCCCACGTTGGGGTTGTATTCGCCCAGCCCAATGCGCGAGTAAGGCGCGTTGCCCAGGCCCTGCGCCCACGCCGCGCCACTGCCCAGACACAGCAATCCGCCAACGGCCAATAGTTGTTTCATTTCCTTATGTTTCAACATTATACGCTAAAATCCGGTAAAGCCCCAGCAGCACCAGCTCGGGCACCACAAAGATACGCCCCACCAGGCGCGGGGCCAGAAACGCGGCATCGCCCCCCGTCAGCACCACCACCAACTGCTGATACTGAGCCTGGTACTGCGCCACCAGCCCGTTCAGCTCGGCCACCGTGCCATTTACCACGCCGCTGAGCAGGCTGCCCGTAGTGGAGTCGCCGACGAGCGCCACGGTTGCACCGGGCGCGGGCAGCGGCACGAGCGGCAGCCGCCCCGTAAACGCGTGCAGCGCCCGCAGCCGCATGGCCAATCCCGGCCCGATGCTGCCGCCCCGGTAGCGCCCATCAGCCGTAGCCAGGTCAAGCTTGAGGGCCGTGCCCGCGTCAATCGTCAGCACGTTGCGCCCTGGCCATAAGCCGGTTGCGCCGGTGGCAGCGGCAAGCCGGTCGGCCCCCAGCGTGGCAGGCGTGGCGTAGGCGTTTGTCAGCGGCCCCGGCGTAATGCCAGGGTCGAAGGCCAGCACCCGGCCCGGCACCAGTGGCTGCAACCGCGCCGCCCACTCGGCCGCCGGGGCCTCCACCGAGGCGATGAGAACGTGCTGCGGCTGCCAACGCGCCAGCAGCGCGGGCACGTCATGGGCGGCTATAACCAACGCTTCTCGCAATAACCCATCGGCAAACCAACCGGCTTTAGTAGCCGTGTTGCCGATGTCGAGGACGAGGGTGTGCATAGCAGGCGGTCAAACTCCCCTCCTCAGACGAGGAGGGAACGTTTCGGCGAAGCCGAAACTGGGGTGGTTGAGGCCGTTGAACGACTCGCGCAAATGACGTTAGCCGACTCGCACCAATGCCGTTGAACGGGCTGGAATATTTGCAGCAGATTGGTACGTGGGTCCGTTCAACGTCATTGGCGCGAGTCGTTCAACG
>JANYFQ010000030.1 GCA_025362615.1 Hymenobacter sp.
GCCGCCTACTCGCGGGCCACTGGCCCGCACCCCAGGCCGAAATTGTCGGGACCATGCACCGCAAGTCGTTCAACGATTGGGGGCCAGAGGCCCCCAAGTAAGCGGCACGGGCCAGGAGGCCCGCGCCAAAACCCGCCGCGTAACAACAGCCACTTGTTCAGCGCCGGATGCCCAGGCTATCGAGCCGGTGCCAGTAGCGGCGGGCGTTGCGCTGGTGCTGGGCGTAGGTTTGGGCGAAGTCGGAGAAGCCCGAGCCGTCGGGGCGGGCGCAGAAGAAGAGGTTTTCGCTTTTTTCGGGCCGGAGTACCGCCTCCAGGGCCGAGGGGAAGGGCGTGGTGATGGGGCCGGGCGGCAGGCCCTTGTGGCGGTAGGTGTTGTAGGGCGAGTCCACTTTTTTGTCCACGTTGAGCACCCGTTTGCGGGTGCCGAGGCCGTGCAGGGGCCACAGCAGCGTGGGGTCGGCTTGCAGGGGCTGGCCCCGGCGCAGGCGGTTGAGATAGACGGCCGCGATGCGGGGGCGGTCGAGGGGTTGGGCGGTTTCGCGCTGCACAATGCTGGCCAATACGCTCACCTGCACCCGCGAGAGGCCCAGCGAATCGGCCCGGGCCTGGCGCCGGGCCGTCCAGAAGCGCCGGTGCCGGGCGGCCACGCTGTCCAGAAAAACCGGGGCCGACGTATTCCACAGCAGCCGGTACGGGCCGGGCACAAACATCGCCCGCACCGTGCAGGTATCGAGGCGGTAGCGGCGGCGCAGCCCGGCGTTGCCGTTCAGCAGCAGGCTCAGCTTGAAAGAATCCGCTTCGAGCTGCCGGCTGACTTGCCGGGGCAGGTTTTCGAGGTAATGAAACGGTTTCAACTCAAAAGCCACGGTGTCTTGCAGGCCTGCTTCGAGGCGGCGCAGCAGCGCCAGGTTGCCCAAATCGGGGTCGAGGCGGTAGCGGCCGGGGCGCACGTTTTGCGGGTAGCCGCCGCGCCGCGCCAGCCAGGCAAACGTGCCCGGCTCTTGTAGTAGCTGCTGGCGTTGCAGCGTGTCGAGCACGGCCCCAAAGCCGCTGCCGGTGCGGATGTAGAGGTAAGCCGCGCCCTCGGCACTAACCCGCACGTTGGGACGATACGCTACGCGGTAAGCGCCGTAGGCCAATAACAGCAGCAACAACGCGAGGCTGGCAAAAGCGGCAGAACGCATGGCAAGACGGGGTAGCGCGGGTTTTCAACCCGCGCGTAGGGGGCAAAGCAACGGTAGTGAAGGGCGATGATGGCCCGACGCGCGGGTTGAAAACCCGCGTCACGCAAACGGAGCGGCCAAGCCCTCGTACTGGTGGCCGTGGGCGGCGGCGGTTTCGCGCAGCAACTGCTGCTGCCAGGGGCGCAGGGCGGCCACGGCCCCCAACTCCAGCACCTCGGCAATGAGGCGGTTGCTGAGCACCATGTTGGCCAGCACGGCGCTGTGGTCGGCGGCGAGATGGCTTTTGAGAGCCAGCAGCAGGTTTTCGCGGGCTTCGGCGCGGTGAGCGGCGGAGCCGCTGAGGCGGCGGCGGAAGAGTGGGCGGCGCAGTTCGCCGGGCAGGGGGCCGTCGGGGGCCAGTTCGGCGGTGGCCAGGGCCAGGAACTGGCTGGCGTAGGGCTCGCGCTTGAGCTCGGGGTGCAGGCCGTTGGTGTTACGAAGCTGGGTGGTGGTGGTCAGCGGGCGGCGCGTGAAATCGGCCACGGCCTCGTTGCTCATGACGTGATAGGCCGGGCGGTCGAGGGTGCGGGCCACGGTGTCGCGCAGCATATACAGCTCGCGATAGAGCGGCATTTCGTCGGGCGTGATTTTGAACTTGCTGGCGTTTTTGGCCCAGGGGCGGGTTTCGTCGCGGCCGAAGCGCACGGTTTCGAGGGCGGCGTTTTCCTCCTCGGCCCAGTGGGCGCGGCCCAGCGCCCCGAGGCGGGCCGTGAGGCGGTCGGTGAGGTCGAAGAGGAAAATAACGTCGTTGGCGGCGTACTCTTTCTGGGCTTCGGTGAGGGGGCGTTTCAGCCAGTTCGACTTCTGCTCGCCCTTATCGACCTCAATGCCCATTTCGTCCTTGATGAGCCGCCCGAGCGAGATGTTGTTGTCTTCGGCGGCCAGCATCGAAAACTGCACACTGGTATCGACGATGTTGCGGCAATGCACCCCAAACAGCTCATCGAGCAGCAAAATATCCGACTTGCAGGAGTGGAACACCTTGGCCACGGCCGGGTTGCGGCACACGGCAAACAGCGGCTCCAGGCCGGCGGCCATGTGGGGTTCGAGCGGCAGCGGGTCGATGAGGTAGGCCTCGCGGCCGTCCCAGACCTGCGCCAGGGCCAGGTGGCGGCCGTAGCGGTAGCGGTTGTCGTCGAACTCCAAATCGAGGCCGATGCGCGGGCAGGTGGAAAAATGGGCGGCGGCGTCGGCAATGGCGGCGGCCGTGGTGAGGTAGTGGATAACAGGCTTCATTGGTGCGGCAAAGGTACGGGGTGAGGAAAGTAATGCGGAATCGGTTTTTGGTTTTGGGTTTGAGGTGTTGGGTTTTTGGTGTTGGGTTTTTGGTGTTGGGTTTTTGGTGTTGGGTTTTTGGTGTTGGGTTTTTGGTGTTGGGTTTTTGGTTTTGGGTTTTGGGTTTT
>JANYFQ010000048.1 GCA_025362615.1 Hymenobacter sp.
CCGTGCCGCTATCCGTGCCGCTATCCGTGCCGCGTGTGCGCCCGCCGGCCGCCCCGCCCCTCACCGGCCGCGTGACCGACGCGGCCACCGGCGAGGGCCTGCCGGGGGCCAACATTATTTTCGACGACCTGAAGCAGGGCACGGCCGCCGGGCCGGACGGCTCGTTCCGCTTCAGCAACCTGCCGCGGGGGCGCTTCACGGTGCAGGTGCGCTCGCTGGGCTACAACACCGTGACCCAGACCGTGGACACGGGCAGCGGCCAGCCGCTGGATTTCAAGCTGACGGTGGCGGCTACCGAGATTGGACAGGTGGTGGTTACGGGTGTGTCGCAGGCCACGCAGCTGCGGCGTTCGCCCATTCCAACCTCGGTGGTGGACCGCACCCGGCTGAACCAGACCGCCGGCTCGAACCTGGTGGATGCCATTGCGCACACGCCGGGCGTGAGCCAGATTACGACCGGGGCGGCCATCAGCAAGCCCGTGGTGCGCGGGCTGGGCTACAACCGCGTCATCACCCTCAACAACGGAGCCCGGCAGGAGGGCCAGCAGTGGGGCGACGAGCACGGCATCGAGATTGACGAGTTCAGCGTGGACCGGGCCGAGATTATCAAGGGGCCGGGTTCGCTGCTGTATGGCTCCGATGCCATGGCCGGGGTCATCAACTTCGTGGCCCCCGACCCCATTGCCGAAGGCCACATCACGGGCACGGCCACGGCCAACTACCAGACCAACAACCACCTGCAAGCCTACTCTTTTCAGAACGCGGGCAACCTCAACGGCTTCAACTGGCTGGCGCGGGGCACCCGCAAGGTGGCCGGCGACTACCAGAACCGCTACGACGGCCGGGTGTACAACTCGGGCTTCAATGAGTGGGATGCCAACGGCTACGTGGGCGTGAACAAGAGCTGGGGCTATTCGCACCTCACCTTCAGCACGTTCAACCAGCGGTTGGGGCTCACGGAGGGCGCGCGCGATACGATTACGGGGCGTTTTGTGAAAGATGTTGCGGCAGCCAACGGGGTCGATTCCGAAACCGTGCCCGTGAGTGACGGCGACCTGCGCGGCTACGGCCTGGCCGTGCCCCAGCAGCAGATTAACCACCTGCGCATCGGCACCGACAACAGCTTCGTTCTGGGTTCGAACGGGGGCCGCATCGGCCTGCAGGTGAGCTACCAGCAGAACCTGCGCCGCGAGTACGGCAACGTGCTCGCCCCCGCCGAAACCTCCCTCTACTTCCAGCTGCGCACCCTGGACTACGCCTTGCGCTACTTTTTGCCCGAGCGCAACGGCTGGAACCTGACCCTGGGCACCAGTGGCCTGCACCAGCAAAACCAGAACCTGGGCCAGAAATTTCTGATTCCGGCTTACCGCGTGAACGAGGGCGGCGTGTTTGGGGTGGCCAAAAAAACCGTTGGCGCGCTCGACATCAGCGGCGGGCTGCGCTACGACGTGCGCCAGATTGCGGCCGACCAGCTGCTGCTCGATGCCCGCGAGCGGCCCACGACCAGCGCCAACCCCGAGGCCAAAACCAAGTTTCCGGGCTTCCGAAGCACTTTTCGCAACTACAGCGGCAGCCTGGGGGCGGCGTATAATCTCAACGAGAAGCTGACGGTGAAGGCCAACCTCTCGCGGGGCTTCCGTGCCCCCAACATCGCCGAGCTGGGCTCGAACGGCCGGCACGAGGGCACCATTCGCTACGAAATCGGCAACGACAACCTCAACCCCGAAACCAGCCTGCAAGTAGATGCCGGCGTGAGCTACGTCACGGACCACGTCCGGCTCAGCGTCGATGCGTTCGAGAATAGCATTGATAACTACATCTTTGCGCGGCGCCTGCTCACGGCCAGCGGGGCCGACTCGCTGCGCGACGCTACCGGCGCGTACCAATACGCCCAGGGTCAGGCCCGGCTGGTAGGCGGCGAGGTCAGCCTCGACTTCCACCCCCACCCGCTCGACTGGCTGCACTTCGAAAACTCGTTCTCGCTGGTGCGCGCCACCCAGCTGGGCGTGCCGGCCGACCAGAAGTACCTGCCCTTCATTCCCGGCGACCGGCTGCAGTCGGAGCTGCGGGCCAATTTCCGCCGCCAGGGCCAGCGCATCACCAACCCTTACGCCCGCGTGCAGCTGGAGCACACCTTCGCCCAGGACCGTTACTTTTCGGCCTTCAATACCGAAACCGGCACGCCCGGCTACACGCTCATCAACGCCGGCATCGGCACCGATTTGGCCGATGCCAAGGGCCGCACGCTGTTCTCGGTATTCCTCACGGCCAACAACCTGTTCGACGTGGGCTACCAGAGCCACCTGAGCCGCCTGAAATACGCTGACTTTAACGCCTCAAATGGCCGCACCGGCGTGTTTAACCAAGGACGAAACGTGAGCGTGCGGCTGGTGGTGCCGCTGGCATTTAAGTAGAGCGCGGCAGGCCCTTTCGGCAGATGCCTAAGTTGCCCACGTTTCTTTCGGGACGTGGGCATTTTTTTCGGTGGCGTAGGTGATACTTGGGTCAGAATCGGATTAACTTGGTACCAGCATGCTTCGATGAATTACCCGACCACTCCCCCCCCATCCGCCGCCGCCCTCCGGCAGTCGTTGCTCGCCGACCGCGAACAGGCCCTCACGCGGCTCTACTGCCGGACTTTTCCGCTGGTGCGGCGCTACATCGAGCGCCACGGCGGCTCGGCGCACGATGCGCAGGACGTGTTTCAGGACGCGCTGGTCATTCTCTACGAGCAGGCCACCGGCGGCACCCTCACGCTCACGGCCGCGCCCGGCACCTATCTGGTGGGCATCGCCCGCAACCTGTGGCACCACGAGCAGCGCCGCCGCGCCCGCCTGCCGTACGAGGCCCTGCCCGACGATGCGCAACAGCTGGCCGAGGAGCCGACCGAAGCCGAGCCCGCTTTCGCGGTGCTCGACTACGTGGCCCGCCTGGGCGAACAGTGCCGGAACGTGTTGCTGGCCTTCTACTACTTTCAGCAGCCCCTGGCCCAGATTGCCGCCGCCCACGGCTACCGCTCGGTGCGCTCGGCCACGGTGCAGAAATTCAAGTGCCTGGAGCGGCTGCGTGCGTCGGTTCGGGCCGCCCTTCATTCCCAAGCCCTGCCCCGCTGAGCCATGCGCCCCGAACTCGAACGCCTGCACCTGATCGAGCAGCAGCTTCTCAACGGCCCCGCCGCCCTCCCGGCCCAGGATTGGAACCTGCGCCTGCTGCTCGACGGTGAGCTGGCCGCCGATGCCGATGCCCAGCGCCAACTTTACCACGGCCTGCGCCGGGCGGGCCGCCAGCAGCTGCGGCACGAGCTGCAACAGATTCATGCGCGGCTGTACGGCGGCTGGCGGGCCTGGCTCCGAAGCCTCTGGGCGCGGTAGAGGCGCACTATTCTGCGTCTCGTCGTCCGCATCGTTGAACGGCAATCGACCGAATGGCGCTGCCATCATCTCCCTGATGCCGGGACGCGAACAGGTATCTCTGCTCCTTCCAGATTCCCCCAGGCTGCGGGCTTTTTCACTCTTGCATTCCAGCAAGACTGGCCGCGCCTTGCCCATTTTCATCACCCTGAAAACCCACACATCAACCATGCTCAACCAAACCGAATTCCGCAAATTCGCCGTGCGCGGCCGGGGACTCAACGGCCTGCGCGTCGACCAATACATTGCCCACACCGAGGGCCTGGCCCGCCCCTACCTCAATAACCTGACCCGCTCGGTCATCGAAGAACGGCCCCAGAATTTCCGCGAAATCGACGTGTTTTCGCGCCTGATAATGGACCGCATCATCTTCCTGGGTCAGGCCGTGGACGACAACATCGCCAACATCATCAACGCCCAACTGCTATTTCTGGAATCGGCCGATGCCCGGAAGGACATCCTGCTCTACATCAACTCGCCGGGCGGCTCGGTGTACGCCGGCTTTGGCATGTACGACACCATGCAGTACGTCACGCCCGACGTGGCCACCATCTGCACCGGGCTGGCGGCCAGCATGGGCGCGTTTCTGCTCTGCGGCGGGGCCCTCGGCAAACGCTCGGCCCTGCCCCACGCCCGCGTCATGATTCATCAGCCCAGCGGCGGCGTGCAGGGGCCGTCGGCCGACATCGAAATTACGGCCCGCGAGGTGGTCAAAATCCGCCAGGAGCTGTACGGCATCTACGCCGAGCGCACCGGCAAAACCTATCAGCAAATCCACGATGACTCGGACCGCGACTACTGGCTGCGCGCCGACGAGGCCAAGGAGTACGGGTTGATTGACGAGGTGCTGACGCGGTAGTAGCGTGGCGCGGCCACTGTAGCGAGGCAAGCACACCAGCATTTTATTGGCTAAGAAGTTCGGGTTCCAACGCCCCAAACCACCGGGTACGCTTACTCAACCAAGGGCGCGATGTTCAGGTAGCCGCCGGGTGCCGCAGCGCGTTCATCATGTCCATCTCCGGTCCCAACGGGTACAGTCCGGGAAACAGAACGGGCGAAAAATCAACCGGGTACGCCACTTGGTAGTACCGCCGATTGCTGCCTTCCGTGAGCAGGCCCAGCTGGCCCAGCTGATTGGCAATGCTCCGGGCCGGATTCTCTGACTTGCCCAGCAGCCGGGGAAAGTCGCGGCGCAGCAGCTGGCCCCGCAGAAACAGCTCCTGCAACACGTAGCCCACTGTGCGGGGCAGCTTGTTGCGGATGATTAACAGTTCCGCCAACGTCAGCAGCCGGTCGAGCAGGGCATCGGTGTTCAGGGCCTGCGTCATGTAATGCAACTGGTCCAGCGCCACTTCCAGAAAGAACACGGTGAAAGCACGCAGCGCCTTTTCCGACAAATTCCCTTTGCCGTCGTGGTCGTTGTAGCGCTGCTGGTCGGCATTGGCCAGCAGCGTCAGGTACTCCTCGCGCCGGCGGGCCAGGCCGCGCGCCACCGCCCACAGGCCGTCGGCCGCCAGGCCCTCCACCCGAAGGGCCACTTCCGAGAGCAGCCGGCCAATGCGGCCGTTGCCATCCAGAAAAGGGTGTATCCAGGCAAAGCGGTGGTGCGCGGCAGCGATGTTCACGATGCGCTCCAGGGGGTCGAATGTTCGATTGGGTTTGTAGTACCACGCGAAATGGGCCGCAAAAGCCGGCAAGGCCGAAGCCAGCGGAGCTACGTGGCGGCCTACAATCACCGGAGTGGTTCGTAACTGGCCCGGAACCACCGCCAGCACTTCCCCATCTTTCCCCGTTACTTCCCGGAAGTCTGCCGGTAGGTGACGGTAGAACTCTTCGTGCAACCATTGCCAGACGGTGGGTTCATAAGGGTTGATGGTAGCATCCGCACCCGCCAAGCGCGTGCCCACGGCCTCCTGGGTGAGCATGTGCGCCGCCGCTTCCTGTTGCAGATTGCGTTGCCGACGGTCAGCGGAATAGTCCCGTTTCATAGCCCGCTCAATGTCGAGGGGGCTGGTGTTGTGGCCTTCGATGAGGTTGGAGTAATAGCAGTTCATCGGCCGCAGGAACGCGGCCACGGCCTGGGCCGTGAGCGGATGGAGCCGGCCCGTGAGCTGGTGGGCCGCATTATTAACCCGTTGGGCCAACGCTTGCAAGGCACCGTCAACAACGGGTGCCATGGGAGCCATCGCGGCGGGATTGTCGTAGAATTGCGTCATTGCCATCGAAAACAAAGGTAGTTTTATTTAGCAGATGTGCGGCGAATTTTACGGCACAAACCAGCTGATTAATAACCGCATAATTACGCAAATGACATGAAAACTGCGGCGTAGATTACGGCGTAATTTGCGTCGCCCCCGGCAGTACCCAACGCATCCAAATGCCATATCCTGCGTTTTTGCAGCACCAACGCATTGCTCCCATG
Organism: Hymenobacter sp.; assembly: GCA_025362615.1. Classification (GTDB taxonomy): domain Bacteria; phylum Bacteroidota; class Bacteroidia; order Cytophagales; family Hymenobacteraceae; genus Hymenobacter. The sequence goes on from JANYFQ010000048.1 coordinate 5,833, forward strand.
CCTCACGACGACCACAACCACGACCACTCCCACGCCGGCCACTCCCACGCCGCCCCGCCGCCCGGCGGCGGCTTCAACGCGGCCTTCGCCATTGGCATTGCCCTCAACCTGACCTTCGTCGTTGCCGAAACCATTGGCGGCTTCCGGGCCAATTCCAGCGCCTTGCTCTCCGATGCCGGCCACAACCTGAGCGACGTGCTCAGCCTGGCCCTGGCCTGGGGCGCGGCCTGGCTGGCGGGCCGGCCCGCC
>JANYFQ010000066.1 GCA_025362615.1 Hymenobacter sp.
GCCGTGTTCGATTTGCGGGAGTTGGCCGCCCCGCTCTCCGAAACCAGCGCTTACTCCTCGGCCACAGTGCCCAGCCTGAGCGCCACCCCGCTGGCCCTGGGCATGGCCGGCCGCCTCGACCGCCGGCAGCGCCTCCCGCAAAACAAAGCCGACAGCCTGGCCGGCACCTTCCGCTTCGTGCCCGACCCCACGCTGCGCCTCACGCTGCTCGACACCCGCCGCAACGTGCGCCCCGGCGAAGCCTTCGCCACCCGCTTCTTTAGCGCCTTGCGCCGCCCGGGGTTTGGCAAAACCGAGCTGACGGCCGCCCTCAAGGGCTTGGCCGTAGCGCCCACCGCTGGCTACAACCGGGCCGTGGTGAGCTTTGGGCGCAGCCTGGCCAGCCGCCTCGTCTTTTACTTCCACGACCCCGCCGCCGCCGCCCGCCCCCTGGCCTGGCACTCGTACTCGGTGCTGTTTGGGGCTTCGCCCGGTGGTACCGGCGCGGCCCTCCCCAACGACCCGCGCTACTACACCTACCTCACCACCGATTTCGGTGCCTCGCCCCTGGCCCCCCTCGCCAACCCCACGCAGCGCGTACCCGCTGCGGGCCTCAACGGCCTGGCCTACGTGCAGGACGGGGCCGGCCTGGGAGTTCGGGTCCGCATCCCGGAGGCACTGGCTACCGAGCTAACCACGAAGCAGCAAGTCATCAACCGGGCCGAGCTTTATCTGCCGGTGAAGCCCTTCACCGGCGCGGTGTTTCCGTACGCCGAGGGCTTGTTTGTGAGTGAGGTGGACAGCCTCAACCAAGTGCTGCGCCGCGCACAGGGCCTGCTCGTCACCGACCGCGTGGTGCAGCGCGACGGAGCCGCTCCCACCGGCAACGGCAGCGAAGCCCTGGCCTTGCTCTACGATGCCAACACCAGCGCCCCGTACTACCTGCTGCCCGTCACGAGCTACCTCCAATACTACCTCACCAACCGCAGCACCCGCACCGAAACCGTGCCCGCTGGCCTGCTGCTGACCCCCACCCTGCGCCGCTCCCAAAACCTGACCCTCAATCGCTCCATTCTGGACGTGAGCAGCAGCCGGGGCGGCCCGCGCCTGCGGGTGTACTACTCGCAGTTGCGGTGATTCAGGGCTTAGGCTTTAGGGGCTTAGGGCGTAGTCAGGGTTTGAAAGACTGATAGTGAAGCCAAGTCTTTGTACCCCGCAACCCAAACCCAATGCGCCAATGTAAAGCCCCTAAGCCCCTAAGCCCTTAAATTCCTAACCCTTAAATTTTAATCAGCCATGTGCGGCATTGTTGCGTACCTGGGCCACCGCGAGGCCTGCCCCATCATCATCAAAGGCCTGCGCCGCCTCGAATACCGGGGCTACGACTCGGCGGGCGTGGCCCTGCTCAACGGTGAGTTGAACGTCTATAAAAAGAAAGGCAAAGTAGCGGAGTTAGAGGCGTTTATCGCCGACAAAAACACCCACGCCCACGTCGGTATGGGCCACACCCGCTGGGCCACCCACGGCGAACCCAACGACGTGAACGCCCACCCGCATTACAGCACGTCGGAGCGCATTGCCATCATCCACAACGGCATCATCGAGAACTACGCGGCCCTCAAAAAACACCTCGAAGGCCAGGGCCACGTTTTTCACTCCGACACCGACACGGAGGTTTTCGTCAATCTGATTGAGGAAATTCAGAAGCAAAACGCCTGCTCGCTCGAAGAAGCCGTGCGCCTGGCCCTGCACGAAGTGGTGGGCGCTTACGCCATCGTGGTGCTGAGCGTGGATGCGCCCAATCAGCTCATCGCCGCCCGCAAAGGCTCGCCGATGGTAATTGGCTTGGGCGAAGGCGAGTTTTTTATCGCCTCCGATGCGTCGCCCATCATCGAATATACCAATGAAGTGGTGTATGTCAATGATTATGAAATTGTCGTCATCCGCGACGGCAAGCTCGAAATCCGTTCGAAGGAAGACGTAAGCCAAACGCCCTACATCCAAAAGCTGGAGTTGGAATTGGATTCCATCGAGAAAGGCGGCTACGAGCATTTCATGCTGAAGGAGATTTTCGAGCAGCCCCGCTCCATCCTCGACTCCATGCGCGGGCGGCTCGAGCTGGAAGCCGGGCACCTCAACATGGGCGGCTTCCGGGCCTACGAGCAGAAGTTCGTGAACGCCCAGCGCATCATTATTGTGGCTTGTGGCACCTCGTGGCACGCCGGGCTGGTGGCGGAGTATCTCATCGAAGACCTCGCCCGCCTGCCGGTGGAAGTGGAGTACGCTTCGGAGTTCCGCTACCGCAACCCCGTCATCACGGAGCGCGACATTGTGATTGCCATCTCGCAGTCGGGCGAAACGGCCGACACGCTGGCTGCCATCGAGCTGGCCAAGAGCAAGGGCGCGACGATTTTTGGGGTCTGCAACGTGGTGGGCAGCAGCATCGCCCGTGCCACCGATGCCGGAGCTTATACCCACGCCGGGCCTGAAATCGGGGTGGCCAGCACGAAGGCATTTACCGCGCAAGTGACGGTACTCACGCTGCTGGCCATGATTATGGGCCAGAAACGCGGCACTCTCACCGATACCAAGCTGCGCGAGTTGATGGTGGAGCTGAACAACATTCCGGCGAAAGTCGAAAAGGCGCTCAAGCTCGATGCCAGCATCCGCGCCATTGCCGAAGAGTTTAAGGACGTGCCCAACTTCCTGTACCTGGGCCGGGGCTACAACTTTCCGGTGGCCCTCGAAGGGGCCCTCAAGCTCAAGGAAATCAGCTACATTCACGCCGAAGGCTACCCGGCCGCCGAAATGAAGCACGGCCCGATTGCGCTGATTGACGAGAATATGCCGGTCGTCGTCATCGCTACCCGCGACAGCTCCTACGAGAAAGTAGTGAGTAACATTCAGGAAGTAAAAGCCCGCAAGGGCCGCATCATCGCCGTGGTTACGGAGGGCGACACCGTGATTCCGGCCATGGCCGAGTTCGTGATGGAGGTGCCGCACACCTCGGAGTGCCTCACGCCGCTGGTGTCGGTAATACCGTTGCAGTTGCTCAGCTACCACATCGCGGTGCTGCGGGGGTGCAATGTGGACCAGCCGCGTAACCTGGCCAAGTCGGTAACGGTGGAGTAGGGGCACTCGTCGGACGAATCGCCCGAAGGGCTTCGTCCGACGAGTGCGGCGTATGCTACCCCCGAACGGTTTGTATAAGACGGCGCTTGCGCGAGTCGTTCTGCGAAAAATGGTCGGACGAAGCCCTTCGGGCGATTCGTCCGACCATTTTTCTATCCCCGCAACGCTTCGCGTTTGAGTAATGGGCACACTTTATAACGCTCGTCGTGGGTGTCTTGCCATAGGGCTTCGAGCACGGCGTACACGCGGGCTACGCCGATGGCTTGGGCCCAGGCAAAAGGCCCGTGGGGGTAGTTGGTGCCGAGCTTCATGCCCAGGTCCACGTCGGCTTTACTGGCGGTGCCTTCCTGCAAGGTGTAGTAGGCTTCGTTGATGATTTGGCAGACGACGCGGGGCGTGACGAGGCCCACGCGGTCGGCCACGACGCGGTAGTCGGTGCCGAGGGCGGCGCAGGTTGCGGCTAGTTTGGCGCGGTCGGTTTCGTGGTAGAGGCTCACTTCGAGCAAGGGGCGGTTGAGGAGGGTGGGTAGGCCGCAGAAGCCGAAGAGCGTTTCAGCGGGCGGCCCGTTCTCGTGGGCTTCCACGGTTTCGAAGAGCGAAGCGTCGGCGCATTCCTTGAAAACGGGGCAGGCGAACAACGGCAACTCGTTGTACCAGGGCCGGGTGTGGTAAGCGTATCCGAAGCTGAACATCGCCCCGACCGTGGTACTCAATGCCGCCAGTTCCTGGGTTTTGGCCGCGCGTTCTTCCTGTCCGTCGAAGTCGGTCGAGTGAAACGTGTACGTGTGCCCCGGCCCGAACTTGGCGCGGAACTCGGTTTCGACGTGGCCGCCGTCAATGATTAGGAGGTGCATTCGGTTCGGGTGTTACTTTCGCTTTTGCTTCAAAGATACCCAACCCTTCTAAACCTGCTTTTTTATGGCCCACCAAATCATCCTCACCGACCAGGCTCCGGCCCCGATTGGCCCTTACTCGCAGGCCGTGCGGGCGGGCAACACCATTTACGTGTCGGGCCAGATACCGCTGAGTGCCAGCGGCGAGCTGGTGGGCGCGGGCGACGTGGCGGCCCAGGCCCACCAAGTGCTCCGCAACCTGCGGGCCGTGCTGGCGGCGGCCGGGGCGCAGCTCACCGACGTGGTGAAGTGCAGCATTTTCGTGAAGGATTTGAGCAACTTCGGCCTCATCAACGAGGTGTACGGGCAGTACTTCGCCGAGGAAACCGCCCCGGCCCGCGAAACGGTGGAAGTCAGCCGCCTGCCGCGCGACGTGGAAGTGGAGATTTCGGGCATTGCCGTGCTGGCGTAGGGGCCGCCGCCGCAAAAAGGCGTTTCGGCGGCCCCCGCTGCCCCCGGCCCGTACCTTTGCGTCCACTTATGACCATGACCACCGACCGACCCGTTCGGGTGCGCTTTGCGCCCTCGCCCACCGGCCCGCTCCACATTGGCGGCGTCCGCACGGCCCTTTATAATTACTTGCTGGCCCGCCAACTGGGCGGCAAAATGCTGCTCCGCATCGAGGACACCGACCAGAACCGCTTCGTGCCGGGGGCTGAGGAGTACATCCTCGAAGCCCTGGCCTGGTGCGGAATTGTGATTGACGAAGGCCAGGGCGTGGGCGGCCCCCACGCGCCCTACCGGCAGAGCGAGCGCAAGCCGCTCTACCGGCAATACGCCAACCAGCTCATCGCCGCCGGGCACGCCTACTACGCTTTTGATACGCCCGAAGAGCTGGACGCCATGCGCTTGCGCCTGCAGGCGGCCAAAGTGGCCAGCCCGCAGTACAACGCCATCACCCGCGCTCAGATGCGGAACTCGCTGACGCTGCCCGACACCGAGGTGCAGGCGCTGCTGGCGGCCGACACGCCCTACGTGGTGCGCCTGAAGGTGCCGCGCAAGGAGGAAATCCGCTTCCACGACCTCATCCGCGGGTGGGTGGTGGTGCATTCGTCGGCCGTGGACGACAAGGTGCTCATGAAGTCGGACGGGATGCCGACCTACCACCTGGCCAACATCGTGGACGACCATTTGATGGAAATCTCGCACGTCATCCGGGGCGAGGAGTGGCTGCCGTCGGCGCCGCTGCACGTTTTGCTGTACCGCTACCTGGGCTGGGAAAGCACCATGCCGCAGTTTGCCCACCTGCCGCTGCTGCTCAAGCCCGACGGCACGGGCAAGCTCAGCAAGCGCGACGGCGACCGGCTGGGCTTCCCGGTGTTTCCGCTGGAGTGGCGCGGCACCGATGCCGAAACCGGCGAACCGACCCTGAGCCGGGGCTTCCGCGAAGACGGGTATTTGCCCGACGCGCTCATCAACTTCCTGGCCTTTCTGGGCTGGAACCCCGGCACGGCGCAGGAGATTTTCTCGATGGACGAGCTGATTGCCGCCTTCTCGATGGAGCGCGTGAGCAAGTCGCCCGCCAAGTTCGACCAGGGCAAGGTGAAGTGGTACAACGAGCACTACCTGCGGGCGCGGCCCGACGCGGAACTTGCGCCCTACCTGCTGGCCGCCCTGGCCGCGCACGGCCTGAGCTGCACCCCCGAAAAGGCGGTTCAGATTGTGGGCGTGATGAAGGAGCGCGTGAGCTTCCCGCAGGATTTCTGGCAGGAGGCCAAGTACTTCTTCCAGGCCCCCGACAGCTACGACGAAGCGGTGATGGCCAAGAAGTGGACCCCCGCCGTGGCCGCCGCCCTGGCCGAGTACGGCGACCTCATCGCCGATTATTCGCGGGACGCGGGCGGCGAAGCTTTCCCGCCCGCCGAAGACCTCAAGGGCTTCCTGACCACCGTGGTGGAGCAGCACGAGATGAAAATTGGCCAGACCTTGCAGGCCCTGCGCGTGGCCGTGACCGGGGCCGCCGCCGGCCCCGACTTGTTCGAGACGCTGGCCATCCTGGGGCCGGTGGAGGTGAACGCTCGGCTGAAGGCTGCCGCCCAGGGGCGCAGCTAGGGCAGCGGCCCGCGCCGGGGCGGCAGCTTGCTGTTCGGCATCAACCAACAAAAAACCCCCACCGGCTGGCCGGTGGGGGTTTTTTATGCAGCGGCGAACCGCGGGGGGCTACTCGACCACGAGGGGGAGCGCAGCGCCTTCGGGGCCGGCCTGGATGCGGGCGGTGTAGCGGCCGGTGGCCAGGCCCGTGAGGTCCACGAGGGCGCGGGTGCCGCCGGGGGTGAGGGCCAGGACCTGGGTGCGGACGGTTTGGCCCAGAGCGTTGACCAGCACGAGGCGGGCGGTGCGGGCCGTGCCCAGGGCGGGCAGCACCAGGGTGGTGCTGCGCTGGGCCGGGTTGGGGAAGAGCTGCACTGCGGTGCCAGCCAGGGTGCCCCGTACGGCCGTGCCGCGCAAGGTGGTGAAGGTGAAGGTGAGCGGGGCCGAAGCCGCGCCGCCGGGGTAGTTGGCCACGACGGTGACGGTGTAGGTGGTGAGGGCCGTGAGGCCCGTGAGCACAACCGGGGCGCTGGTGACGGTGACAGTGGTGGCCGTGCCGCCCTGCGGCGTGTACGTGACGGTGTAGCTGGTGGCCCCGGCGGCGGGGTCGAAGCCCAGGTCGGCCGTGGTTTCGGTGATGTTGCCGGCCGTGCCGTTGGTGGGGGCGGGGGCGGGGGCGGTGAAGGTCGTCGTGACCGGGGCCGAGGTTTGGCCGGCGGCGCAGGTGGTAGTCAGGCTGACGCTATAGACCGTGCCGGGGTTGAGGCCGGTAAGGGCGACCGGCGAACCGGTGGCGGTAATCGGAACGCGTGTGATGCCCGGAGCCGACACCAGCACGGTGTAGCTCAGGGCACCCGCGGCGGGCGTGAAGCTGAGGCTGGCGTTGGTAGCCGTGAAGCTGCCCACCACGAGGTTAGAAGCCGCGAGGCAGGGCGGGAAGGGCGTGGTGAACGTCACGCTCACCGCGCCCGAGGTCTGAGCCGAGGCGCAGTTGGTGGTGACGGTGGCGGTGTAGGCCGTGCCGGGCGTGAGGCCCGTCAGGGCAACCGGGGAGGTGGTGGCGGTGCTTGTGACGGGCGGGCCGCCGGCGGGGGTCAGCGTGATGGTGTAGCCGATGGCTCCGGTGGCGGGCGCGAAAGTCAGGCTGGCGCTGGTGGGCGTGAGGCTACCAGCCGCGAGGCCCGTCACGGCCGGGCAGGGCGGGAAGGGCGTGGTAAATGTCACGCTCACGGCAGCCGAAGTCTGGGCGCTGGCGCAGTTGGTGACGACCGTAGCCGTGTAGGCCGTGCCGGGAATCAGGCCGGTCAGGCTCACGGGCGAACCGCCCGCAGCGGGCGTTACCGTTTGCGTAATGCCGCCCTGGGCGGTGTAGGTCACGGTGTAGGTGAGGCCGGTGGCGGCGGGCGTGAAGCTCAGGCTGGCGCTGGTGGGCGTGAGGGTAGCGGCCGGGACCGCGAGGCCGGTAACGGCCGGGCACACCGGGAAAGGCGTGGTGAAGCTCACGCTCACCGCGCCCGAGGTCTGGGCCGAGGCGCAGTTGGTCGTCACCGTGGCGGTGTAGGCCGTGCCGGGTGCGAGGCCCGTCAAAGCAACCGGCGAGCCGGTGGCGGTGCTCGTGACCGTTGTTCCACCGGCCGGAGTCAGGGCGATGGTGTAGCCGACGGCGCTGGCGGCGGGCGTGAAGGTCAGATTAGCCGTGGTGGGCGTGATGCCCCCGGCCGCGAGGCCCGTGATGGCCGGGCAGGGCGGGAAGGGCGTCGTGAAGCTCACGCTCACGGCCCCCGAGTTCTGGGCCGAGGCGCAGTTGGTGGTGATGGTGGCGGTGTAGGCCGTGCCCGGCATCAGACCGGTCAGGCTCACGGGCGAGCCGGTTGTCGTGCTGACCACTGTGGCCCCGCCGGCGGGCGTGACGCGCACGGTGTAGCCCGTGGCGGTGGCGGCGGGCGTAAACGTCAGCGTAGCCGAGGTCGTCGTGATGCTACCGGCGCTCAGGCCGGTCACGCCGGGGCAGGGCGAGAAGAGCGTGGTGAACGTCACGCTCACGCCGGCCGAGGTCTGGGCCGAAGCGCAGTTCGTCGTCACGGTAGCCGTGTAGGCCGTGCCGGGGTTGAGGCCGGTCAGGTTCACCGGCGAGCCGGTGGCGGTGCTCGTGACGGGCGCAACGCCCGGGGCCGACACCACCACGGTGTAGCCCGTAGCGCCCGCGGCGGGCGTAAACGTCAGCGTGGCCGTGTTCTGGCCGAGGTTGCCCGCGCTCAGGCCCGTGATGGCCGGGCAGGGGGGGAAGGGCGTGGTGAAGGTGACGGCCACGGCGGCCGAGGTCTGGGCCGAGGCGC
>JANYFQ010000074.1 GCA_025362615.1 Hymenobacter sp.
CCGAAGGGGTTCAACAGCCTTCGGCTCCCACGGCTGGCAAACCGAAGGCTGTTGAACCCCTTCGGGGTTCGGCCGGGCGGCGGGGTGCCTTACCTGGGGTAGGCTCCGCTGCGCTGCGCCAACCCCAGGCTGTGCTCTTGAACCCCTTCGGGGTTCGGGGCACCGCGTAACAGCAAATATTATAGGACTTACGCACTCGGTGAAACCTGCCAACCGCGAAGCGGTGATACGTTGGTAGTAACGGTATGAAGGTCAGTCCCAAACTGCGAAGCGGTGACACCTCCCGCCCTTGACAGGTGCCACCGATTCGCGGTTGGTAAATTTAGCAAATAACTTGACTACCAACATGACACCGCTTCGCGGTTGAGTGGAGTGCGTAAGTCCTATATTAAAAAAACCGGGACGGACTGGTGCAAGCGGGCGGCTTTTCGGGTATGCTCTTAATGAGATTGTTCAGTAACAGAGCGGCTGCGTTACGCCGCCGGCAGCACCGTGCCGCGCACCTCGCCGAAGCCGATGCGTACGCCGCCTTTCTCGGCGAAGCCGCGCATAATCACCGTGTCGCCGTCGAGCAGAAATTTGCGTTCGGTGCCGTCGGGCAGTTGCACGGGGCGGGTGCCGCGCCAGGCGATTTCGAGCAGCGAGCCCAGCGAGTCGGACGTGGGGCCGCTGATGGTGCCCGAGGCGTAGAGGTCGCCCACTTCGAGGTTGCAGCCATTGGAGGCGTGGTGGGCGAGCTGCTGGGCCATGTTCCAGTACATGAGGCCGAAGTTGGTGCGCGAGAGCCGGGTTTCGGCCGTGGCGGGGCCGCCGGCGGGCACAAGGGCCACTTCGAGCTGCACGTCGAAGTTGTGCAGGCCGGCCAGTTGCAGGTAGGGCAGGGGCTGCGGCTCCTGCGCTGGCCCGGCCACCCGAAACGGCTCCAGGGCATCGAGCGTGACGACCCACGGGGCGAGGCTGCTGCCGAAGTTTTTGCCCAAAAACGGGCCCAGCGGCACGTACTCCCAGCTTTGCAGGTCGCGGGCGCTCCAGTCGTTGAAGAGGGCGAGGCCGAAGATGTGGCTTTCGGCTTCGGCCACGGGCACGGTGCTGCCCAGGGCCGTGCCCGTGCCCACCACGAAGGCCATCTCCAGCTCAAAATCGAGCTGCCGCGCGGGGCCGAAGGTGGGCGCGGCTTCGTCGGGGGCCTTGCGTTGGCCGTGGGGGCGGCGGATGGGCGTGCCGCTCACCACGATGCTGCTGGTGCGGCCGTGGTAGCCGATGGGCAGGTGCCGCCAGTTGGGCAGCAGCGCGTTGGCCGGGTCGCGGAACATGGTGCCCACGTTGGTGGCGTGCTCGATGCTGCTGTAAAAGTCGGTGTAGTTGGCCGGCTTGACGGGGCGGCGCATGGCCACATCGGCTTGGCGCAGCAGGCACTCGCGCACGGCGGCGGCGTCGTCGCGCAGGGCCGGGTTGTCGTGGCGCAACAGCTCGCTCACGCGTTGGCGCACGGCCCGCCACGCCGGGCGGCCCAGGCGCAGCAAGTGGTTGAGCGAGCCGCGCCGAAACACCCAGGGCAGCCCTTTTTCCAGTTCGTCAATTTCATCAAAAAAACCGCGCTGGGCCAGGGCGTAGAGGTCGAGGGCGTAGTCGCCGATGGCTACGCACAGGCGCGGGCCGTGGCCTTCGGGGTGCTCCAACACACCGAAGGGCAGGTTTTGAATGGGGAAATCGGAACCGGGGCGGAGGTCAATCCACGAGCGCAGGGCGGGGTCGTTGAGGGCGGAGAAAGGCATGGGGCAAAGGTAGCCCGAGGTGGGCGGCGGCCGTGGCCTGCGGGGAGTTGGCTACTGCCCGGCCGTGCGTTTGAGCCGTGCCAGGGCTTCGGCCGAAATCCCCGTCAGCTCCATGATGTCGGCGTCCGGCAGGCCCCGCGCCAGCAGCCGGGTGGCAATTATTTCGGTGTTGGCAGAAATGCCTTGCTCAATGCCTTGCTCAATGCCTTGCTCAATGCCTTGCTCAATGCCCTGTTGCAAACCGCGCTTCAGTCCCACCATTTCGCCGTCCTGCCGGGCCGTATCGAGCGAGTTTTGGATGTCGCGGTACACCTTCAGGCTGTCTTCGTAGGACAGGATTTGGGCGGGCGTGAAGCGGGCAATCTCGGCGGCCTCAAACAGCCGCTCGAAAATTTGTTCGCGCAGTTTTTCCGGCATCCGGTCGAGCTGCCCCAGGTTGCGGATGATGTAGAGCCACTTGTCGAACCGGGTTTCCAGCTCGTCCACCGTCTTCCGAAACTTGGGCATTTCGAGGTAGATGAACGTCAGCTTGTCGTAGAATACCTTGTGGGTTTCCTGGTCGGTCAACTTGATGTCGTAGCGGTACTTGTCGGGCTGGTTCTTGTCTTCGTCAAACACGAAATCCAAAATAGCCACCAGGTACACGGCCTTCAGCTCGAAGTTCCAGGCGTTGCGCTCGGCCTGCTGCTGAATGGGAAACGTGGCGTAGTAAACGGTGCGGTCCTTGAAGAAATTCTGTTTCGTCTTTTGCAGTTCGACAATGAATTTTTCGCCCCGCTCGTTTTCGCAAAAAATATCGAACACCGCCCGCCGGTCCAGTTCCGACGGCCCCAGGTTCTCGTTTTTGAGGTAGGTGAGCGACACAATGCGCCCCTGCTCGGCATATAACAGCTCGTTCAGGAAATCGAGCAGCAACTCTTTGTTCGGCTCTTCGCCGAATAGTTTTTTAAAGCCGAAATCGGTGAATGGGCTGACGTATTTATCGAGGCGCTCCATAAAATAAAATTGACGGACGACGACCGGAATTACCGGGCTTCGACGGCTGTAATCTCCGGCACGGCCTTCCGCACGGTGTCCTCCAGCCCGGCGCGGGTCATCGGCGACATGGGGCAGGCCCCGCAGGCACCTTCCCATTCGAGCTTGAGGATGCCGTCGGGCGTGATTTCGGCCACCCGCACGTTGCCGCCGTCGGTGGCCAGGTAGGGGCGCAGGCCGTCAA
>JANYFQ010000079.1 GCA_025362615.1 Hymenobacter sp.
GCCTGTGGCCGATACTTTATTGTCGGTTTGGCCTTCGGTTTTGGTTTCCGTTGCGGCTTCCGTTTTCGCCATTACCTTCACTTCAGGCTTGGCCTCGAATGCTTTAGATGCTTCCGATGGGGTAGCAGCCGCAACAGCGGCCGGGGCCATTTCGGCGGCGATGCTGGCTTCGTAGGCAGCCTTTTTAGCGGCTTTTTTGGCGGCCTTGGCCGCAGCAGCCTCAGCAGCTTCGGCAGCAGTAAGTTCGGCAACCGGCGCTTCGGCCAGAGCAGCAACGGCTTCGGCCGGAGCAGCGGTTTCGGCCACGGCGGGCGCTTCCGGGGCTTCGGCGGCTATTTCCTTCTTGGCTTTAGGCTTGGCTTTGGCCTTGGGCGCGGCGGCCTCGGCGGGCGCTACGGCTTCGGGCGCCTCAGCAACAACGGCCGCTTTTTTGGTGGTTTTCTTCGCGGCGGCCTTCACGGCGGGCACGGGGGTATTTGCCGAACCTTGTTCGGCGATGTTTTCGGATTCCATGGAAGTTGGAAAGAAAATGGGAAAAATGACGACGCTCTGAAAACAGCGAACGACGGAATTTTCCCACTGACTGCCCATACAACTCAAGGGCGGGGAACCTACCGAAACACTACGCGGCCAACTCGTTGTGGCCCCGATTGGGCCGGCCTGGCCCAGGGCCGTTCTCAAATGCGGGTGCAAAGGTACGAAAAATAACCGGCAATTCCTACCCCAGTAGTCGGGCGAATCCCCGAAGGGTCCGTCCGGCCACTGCGGTCAGAACGACTCGCGTAGCCCACTCGTCGGACGAATCGCGTTTGCCCGAACCTGGGGCAGCATACGGCAGTGGCCGGACGAACCCTTCGGGAATTCGTCCGACCACTGACCATTACCCACAAAAAAACCCGCCGGTAGGGCGGGTTTCTTTGAATCGAAAAAAGCGCAGATACTAAATTAGCGACACTTTAACAGCATTTGGGCCTTTTTTGCCCTGGGCTACTTCGAATTGTACTTTGTCGTTTTCACGAATCGAGCTAACTTGCAGGTCGCTGATGTGAACGAAAATGTCTTCGCCAGTTTCGTCGTTTTTGATGAAACCAAAGCCTTTGGTCTCATTAAAGAATTTTACCGTTCCGGTGGGCATGGTGGTGAATTGTGGGGTTTCGCTAAGCATTGGACCAACGGCGGCTTGCTGCTTAGGTTGGCACAAAGATAGCAGAAATTTTTGAATTGCCAACCGCCGGCCCAAAAAGCATAACAAAGGCACCGCAACGGCTGGCGTTTCTGCCGCAGCTTTTGTTTCAAGCATTGCTGCTACTTTCGCGTCTGATGGTTGGCGCGGGCTGGCCTTGCTCTTCTAATCCATATGAAATTACTGTACTCTTACCTCCGCAATTATTGGGGCTTGTTGGCGCTGGCGTTAGTGCTGGCGGCCATCAACCAGGTTTTTTCGCTGCTCGACCCCGCCATTTTCCGGAAAATTATCGACCAGTACGTCGTCAAGCCCGGCGGCTACGGGCTGCGCGAAATCAGCTTCTGGGGGTTCTTCAGCGGCGGGGCCGGCCTGCTTATCTTGCAAGCCATGGGCGTGGCGATGGTGAGCCGCATCGCCAAAAACTTTCAGGACTACTACGTTAACGTCATCACCCAGCGGCTGGGGGCCAAAATGTACTCCGACGGCCTGCGCCACTCGCTCGAACTGCCCTACCAGGTGTTTGAGGACCAACGCTCGGGCGAAACCCTGGGCAAGCTGCAAAAGGTGCGGGCCGATGTCGAAAAGCTTATTCAGAGCTTTGTAAACGTGTTGTTTACCTCCGTCGTGGGCATTGTTTTCGTGATGTGGTACGCCACCACCGTGTACTGGCCCATCGCGCCGGCTTACTTTATTACCATCCCGCTGCTGGGCGTTATCAGCTCGTTGCTGAGCCGCAAAATCAAAGTGGTCCAGAAAAACATCGTGGCCGAAACCACGGCCCTGGCCGGCTCCACCACCGAAAGCCTCCGCAACATCGAGCTGGTCAAAAGCCTGGGCCTGGCCCAGCAGGAAACCGAGCGCCTGAACGCCACCACCAGCAAAATCCTCAAGCTGGAGTTGCG
>JANYFQ010000096.1 GCA_025362615.1 Hymenobacter sp.
GCCACGCTGCCCGCCCAGGCCACCGAGCTGGCCCTCGACCTGAGCGGCCTCGCCCCCGGCCTGTATGCCGTGCGCTGCGGCACCGCCTCGACCCGCCTGGTGGTGGAGTAAAACCCCGGCCGGTTGCGCCCCGCAACCCGCCCGCTGCAAGCCCCGGAGCGGCGGCACTCGTTAGCGTAGCCAGCGCGTACCGCCCGCTCCGGGGCTTTATGTTTGGGGCGTGCCGCCTTCCCGCTTCCCACTTCTGCACTGCCTTTGCGCGGGGCCAACGATAAGCTCCCCGCCCGCCAGGGCGCAGATGCTTTCGCGCAGCGGAAGCCGGGGCGGCGTTGCCAATGAGTGAGTGAATGATGTTACGCGGGCAATTCGAGCGTCTTGTGTTTCAGGTTGTTGCTCGTTGCTTGTTGCTCGTTGCTTGTTGCGTTAGTGCCCCAAAAACCACCCAGAAACCACCAACAAGCAACAAGAAACGAGAAACGAGAAACGAGAAACAAGAAACAGCCCGCGTAACATCAGTTACCAAATAGCCTCGGTGTTTGCACGTTCGGGCGCTCGTGCGGGCCCGGCCCCAGGTCCGCTACCGCCCCGGCCCCACCACCAGCTTGCGGGTTTCGCAGCCGGCGGGCGTACACACGCGCAGCACGTACACGCCGGCCGGGCGCTGGCTCAGGTCGAGGGCCAGCGGGGTGCGGGCGGCCACCGGGCCGGCGTACACGGCCCGCCCCAGCGCATCGGCGACGCGGACGGTGGCCGCCGCGGGCACTTGCAGCGTGAAGCGCCCATCGGCGGCCGGGTTGGGGTAGAGGGCCAGGCCGGGCACGGCCGCCGCGCCGCCGGCCGCCAGCGGGCCGGCATCGGCCAGTTCAATGTCATCAAGCAGCAGGCGGTAGCCGTTGCCGGGCGCGAAGTTGGGCAACTGCTGGCTATACGCCTGAAAACCCAGGTGGTAAAGCCCATCGGTGGGCACCGTCACGGCCTGCACGGCGGGCGTGGTGGCGGCGTTAGCCAGCAGGTACATAAAGTTGCTTATCTGGGGGTTGCGGTAAAGCAGCGTGTTTTGGCGGACCGGGTCGGGGGCATCGCCCAGCCACACGGCCAGGCGGTCGATGTTCTGGCCGCCGCTGCTCAGGTTCTGGTACTGGAAACTGAGGCGGTAGCGCCGGCCGGCCCGCAAAGCCAGCGGCGGGGTGAAAAACCAGTCGTCGGCGGTGCCGCCCACCGGGTCTTCGACCTGAGACAGGTTGAGGTACAAGCCATTGGGCGGGCTATTCCACAGCGGTGTCATAAGGCTATTGTTTAGCGTCGATTGTACCCGCCAGCTTGTGCGGTTGTTGTCGGCATCCAGCACCTCGGCCCCGCACGGAAAGGGCTGCCCCGGTGGCAGCGCGTCGAACCCCTCGCGGTACGGAAATTGAAAAATGCCCGAGTTGGTGCAAGGGGCCAGCGCAAAGACCGGCCCCGCCCAGGCGCTGCGCCCCGCTGCCCCGCCGCACACGCTCCGTACGTAAAAATTATAGGTGGCACCGGGCATTGTGGCCATCGCAAAAAACGGCCCCCGCCGCTGCGCCACTACCTGCCCGCCCGTGGCCGTGGCCCGGTCGGGGTCGAAGCCGGTGGGGCCGTAGGCCAGCTCGTAGCCGGTAGCACTGTACGCGCTGTCGAACTCGACCCGAAAAGGCCCGCCCCGCACCGTCACCGCCAGGTTGGCCGGCCGGGCGCAAGCCGGCGGCACGGCGGTGATGACTTCTACCATGAGCTTGCCAATGAGGTAGTTCGAACTCGTGGAATCGGGAAATGGCGGGTTGGCCAAACTTAAGTCGCTAGGTGGCTGGGGCGGTGTTTCACCCGTACTTATCCACGACAAAGGCCACAGCGCGTAGTGCGTTGTTGGAGGGTAATAGGGCAATTTTTGGCACCCGTAGGTAGTGCCCTCTTGGCGTACGGGCGCACCCGCACGGCCCAGTATCGAAAAACCAGCTAGGTAATCGCGGTTTTGCAGCACCAAGTCCTCCGCCAGGTCAAAATTCATCATCCGGTTGATGTCAGAGAGCCGCAGCACCCGCTGGGTCGAGCGGCCCAATACCCGCCCCGTTGTTGGGTCGGCCACAAAGCCTACCACCACCTGACCCACCGACGCAGTGTCCACGATGTAAGCCCGCACCGAGCGAATGAGCCGGGGGGTACCGCTCACGCTGAACCGGTTGGCGAGTGCGCTTTCCAACTGCCAAACCTGCGCTCCAGGAATTATATGGGCTGGTTCGTTGCGCGTAACGTAAGAAGTGGTATCATTGCTGATGGTTTGATTGACAACCAGAGAGTCGTTGGCGGGGTTGTCGTCGGCGGGCACTCGCACACTCAACCGCTGCCGGCCAAGCTGGCCCGGCGGGTGAGCGCCAAAGGTCACCATCGCGTCCCTGCCGGGGAAGAGCGAAATCACGGCCGTTTGGGTCAAAGGGTTGGCCCCACTCACGCGCAAGCGCACCACGGCGTTGTGGATGTACTGCTGTCCCCGGTTCACCACGATGGCCCGCACCGTATGCAACGCCCCATCGACCTGGGCCCGTTGGTCGAGCGTGTACAAATGCGTGACGGCCAAATCGTAGTTGGCCATCGTCTGAGCCATAGCCCGGTCATTGCTCAACATTAACCAAATGCTTACTGCTAGCTGTTTAATTATATTTTTCATAATTTATTAAAAAAATAAGTAATAAAATTTGATGATTTTTCTACGGATGAGGGTTAACTCGCAAAAAAAAGAATGGGCAGGCACGGAGAGACCTCTGTGCCTGCCCATTCAAAAGAAACCCATTATTGCAAGTCGATAAACTGTCCGGGAGCGGTTTCCAGATAATTGGTTGGGTTCGTTGTCACTTGGCCAACTATGCCGCGTGAGAACGATGCGTCGTCCAAGAAAACTTTGTATCTACCGCCAGGTATCGGCGAGAGCTGCTGCCCCCCAAAGGTAGCCGTGGAGTTGTAGCGCACGGTGGCACTGCCGGTATTAGGGATGGAGCCGTTGGCCTCCCAGATGTACGGGTGATACGGCGGGAAGGGGTTTAGATAAGGCTCCACGCCTGGCGCGAGGCAGTAGTACCGGCCGGTGGTCGTGTTTTGAATGATGGTCCGCAAGGCATTGCTGCCAGAAAAGAACCCGGGGGTCCATGTAAAGCCAAAAAACGGGTTGGCGGCGGCTGGAACGATGCCACGGTTCAGGGTCAAAGTGTTGGACGTAATACTTCTCGCAGTGACGGTCAGTGTGCCCTGGGCGTAGTTGCGGTGGGCGGCGGTGAAGAAGCGCGGGGTGCTGCCGTTGGTTTGGTACGGCCATACCTGCACAGTGTAGTTGCCGGTCGGCATGAAGGGCGGCACCTTCCAACCCACGTAGCGGTACGATTGAACGTAAAGCCTGCCGGGCATCAGGGAAGGGATATCGAAGGCCAAGTCGTACTCAAGCCGGTCGAGTTCGGCGGCGCGGTCGGCCGTTATTGCGAAGGGTGCCCCCGCACTGGTTGTTCCGCTGATTGAGATGTAAACCAAATCGGCTTCGCCGGGTGCCACGGTGGCCAACCCGTAAGGGGGGATGTAGCCCCCGGTCCGAATGTGGAAGTAAGCGGTGCCACCAGCCTGCACCGTGCTGGACGGAACTCCGGTAGTATTCGGATTGTACAGCGCGTCGGCGGTGTAGAGGTCGGCGGGCGGCCCGACGGGCGGCTCGTCGGCCGGTAAGGGAGGGGGAGTAGGGTCTACACCGTTCTGAACACCGGCGCTGGCGGATGGGGCCACGTGTTCCTTTTCAGGAGTACAGGACCATGCCAAGGTGGCGGCAAGCGCAAATATCAAATATTTGCTTTTATCGGGGGGGGGGTAAAGAGAACATAAGGTTTTGGGTTGGTTTACGGGAGCAAATATAGGCAAAATATTCGCAAATACAAAACACGTAACAATAAAAAAATGCAACGCTTGACAGGGCATAACGGCGGCGCATTGTAGCAAGCCCGGCAGCGTACGCGCCCCGTTCGTCATCAAGCGCAGCGCCTCAAAACCGCGCCCCCAGCACCACTGTTTTCTTGTACTCGCGCTTCTCGCCGCCGCTGGGCCGAAACAGCTCGATGTGAAACACATAGTAGCCCACGGCGGCTTTGCGGCCCTGGTCGGTGGTGCCGTCCCAGGGCAGGGCGCCGGCGGTGGGCAGGCTCTCGTTGCGGAGCAGGCGGCGCACGAGGCGGCCCAGGGCATCGTACACCGTGACGGAGGCCACGTAGCCGGGCTGGTCGAGCTGGTAGGAGAGGAGCGTAACGTCTTGTTGGCCATCGTCGTCGGGGGTAAATACTTCGGGGCTGAGGCTGAGGTCGGAGCCGTTGCCGGGAGCATCCTGGGCCTGCGAGTTGGGGCGGCCGGGCGTGGCGTAGCCCACGGTGCCGGCGGCGGAGTGGAAGTTGCTGCCATCGCTCGGCCCCTGCGCCCGGATGCGTTCCAGCGACACGCCTTCCTGAGTGGCCAGCAAGGGCAGGTGCAGTTTTTTATCGAAGGCAAACCGGTCGAGGATGACGCTGGCGTTGGCGTTTTGCACCAGCACGGTGCCCGCGTCGTCGGGGAAGGTCGGGAAGCTGCTCACGGCCACGAGCCGGTCGGCATCGGCGGAGGTCGGGTATTGGGTTTGGATGATGAGCGGGTCGGGCGTGAAGGCCAGCAGCTCGCCGGGGGCGAGCAGTAGCGGCGCACCGGGGCTGATGGTAGAATTATCAACCGTCATGTCAGGTTTGACATTGCCCAACTGCCAGTCCATCAAATCGATGTATTTGTTGGAGCGGTTGAGCAGCTCCACGAAATCGACGGCCCCGACGCGGGGGTTGAACAGGATTTCGTTCACCACCACGTCGCCGGCCTCGGCGGCTTCGGGCAGGGCGAAGGCAGCGCTTTGCTGGGGGCCGGCGGCGTTGCCGGCGCAGTCGGTAGCGGCGGCCACGGCGAGCACGGCGGCGCGGCTGGGGGCTAAATCGGCGGCCAGCGCCAGGTCAACCTGCCGGAAATCGGGCCCAACCGGGGCCGCCGACACCACGGCCGGACCTGGTGCAGCAAGGGCGTAACGGGCGGGGTTGGCAGCGGCGGCGCTGTCGAGTTTTTCGGCGAAATACACCCGCACCGTGCGCGCGCCAAGGGCCACGGCCCGGAGCAGGCGCGGCGGGGCGGTGTCGGGGTTGGGGGCGGCGCTGGCGTTGCGGCGGCCGGGGGTGCCGCCGCTGGGGTCGGGGCTGGCGGCCCAGTTGTCGGCCCCGGCGCAGTAGTTGTTCAAGTCCTTCATTTCCAGGCTCCAGCCGCCGTCTTTTTTGGCCGGGTCGCCGTACCAGGTGCTCGAATAATTGACTTCAAACAGCACCCGGCCATCGGTTCCGCGCAGCACAAGCTGCCCGCCGTCGTTGGTGAGGGCCGGGAAGTTGGTTGGCCCGTACACCTTCGCGCCGAGGCCCGCAAAAAGCGGCACCCGCGTGCTGCCGCACACAATGGCGTATTGGCCGGGCCGCAGGCGGGCGGTGTCGGCGAACACGGCCTGGGCCTGGGTGCCGGTTTTGCCCAGCCGCACGCCGCGCAGGCTCAGGGTTTTGGTGGCGCTGCGGTTGTAAATTTCAAGGTATTCCGACTCCGGCAGGCCCACGACGGGCGACTCGTCGGCGAAGATTTCGGTGATGAGCAGCTCGCCCACGGCCGGGGCTTCGGGCGGGGCCACGGTGGCGGTTTGCAGCGGGCCGCTGACGTTGCCGGCGCAGTCGGTGGCCAGTTGCACGCTCACGCGCACCACGGCCGTGACGGGCACGGGGGCGCTCAGCGTCAGGTCCACGAACCGAAAATCGGGGGCCACAGGCGCGGCGCGGCTGGGGGCCGGAGCCGGCGCGGCCAGGGCGTAGCGGGCCAGGTTGGCGACGCTGGCGCTATCGAGCTTTTCCGAAAAATACAGACGCAGGGTGCTGGGGTCGAGCAACTCGGCGCGGAGCAGGCGCGGCGGGGCCGTGTCAGGGTTGGCGGCGGCTACGGCGTTGCGGCGGCCGGGGGTGCCGCCGCTGGGGTCGGTGCTGGCGTTCCAGTTGGAAGCGCCGGCGCAATAGTTTTGGGGGTCCATCATTTCCAGGCTCCAACCGCCGTTTTGCTTGAGCGGGTCGCGGTACCAGGTGTCGGCGTAGCTGACCTCGAAGAGGGTGCGGCCGTCGCGGGCCCGCAGCAGAAGCTGGTCGCCGGCGTTGTTGAGGGAGGGGAAGTTGGTGGGGCCGTACACTTTCACGCCGGGCGCGGCAAACTGCGTCGCCCGCGTACTGCCGCACACCACGGCGTACTGGCCGGGCAGCAGGCGGGCCGTGTCGGGCAGCACGGCGAAGGTGCTGCTGCCGGTTTTGCCCAGCCGGATGCCGCCCAGGCTCAGGGTTTTGGTGGCGCTGCGGTTGTAAATTTCGAGGTATTCGGACGGGGGCAGGCCCACGGCCGGCGTTTCGTCGGCAAAAATTTCGGTGATGACCAGCTCGCCCACGAGCGGCGGGGCGGGCGGGGCCGCGAAGGCCGCCGTGAGCGGCCCGGCGGCCACATTGCCGTACAAGTCGGCCACATTGCTGACTTCCAGCACTTCCCGCGCCGCAAAATCGGCCCCAAACGTCAGTCGGACGGCGGCCGGGTTGGTGGGCAGCACCTGTGCGGCCGTGGGCACCAGGCCGCTTTGCAGGCGGTAGTTGGCCGGGTTGCCGGCGCTGCCCGCCGCCACGGCTTCGTTGAAAACCACGTCGGCCTGCCGGGCACCTGTGGGCGTGGCCCGCAGCAGCAGCGGCGCGGCGTTGTCGCTCACCACAAAATCATCGAAGTAAAAATTGCGGGCGTTGGCCGCCGAGTACAGCAGCGATACGCCCACGGCGGCGCTGCGTTGGTAGGTGGCATCAGTGGGCGAACCGGGCTCGGCCACGAAGTTGCGCCCGCCGGTGAGGTCGCGTTCCAGGGTCCAACGATTGGCAATCGAGCGCGTTACGCGCACGCGCACCAGGTTGTTGGTGGCGCTGGCGAGGGTGGTGTTCTGGCCGTCAATCACGACGACGGAGCTGCGGGTGGAGTCGCGGCGGAAGAGGCTGATTTCGTCGTCGGTGCCGCCCAGGCGCACGAAATAGCCGCTCGGGCTGCCGGTCCGCAGGTCGGACGTGGAGGCCATCAGCCACACGTCGGCCAGGTTGCCAGAGCTGGTGGCCAGGCGCAGGTTGGCCCTGAATTCCCACGTCGTGCCGGTGCTGGCAGCGCAGGCCGTGCTGAGGTAAATTTGGGTACCGGTGGTGGCCGGCCCGTTGCTCTGCAACACGTTGGCGGCCACCTGAAACCGGCTAACATCGCCGCCCCAGGCGGGGTTTTGGGTGAAGTCGCCGTCGGCAAAATCGTCGCGGAGCTGGGCGCGGGCCGATAGCGTGAGCAGTAAAAAAAGCAAAAAAGGTAATCGAGAGAGCATAGCGGCCGAATGAAATGGGCCTGAAATATAAGGGCTTTCGGGGGAAAGTGCGGCAGGGCGAAACTTCACGCCGCTAACCCGAACTTTGTTTTTTTAATTGTTTAATTGTTGCATTGCTGAATTGTTGGCCGTTCTGGGTCGGCCGTTCTGGTAGCTGTCCCGCAGTGGGCGCAGTGGTAAAACGCAGTGAGCGCAGTGCCGTTGAGGGGCCGCAAGAGCAACAATTCAATAATTCAACAATCCAACAATTAAACTCATGCAACTCGCCCTCGTGGGTGCCACCGGCCTGGTAGGCACCGAAATGCTCAACGTGCTGGCCGAGCGCCACTTCCCGCTGACCGAGCTGCTGCCGGTGGCTTCGGCGAAATCGGTGGGTCAACTCATTCATTTTCAAGGAAAAGACTACCCAATACTGAGCATGGAGGCCGCCATTGCCGCCCGGCCCGACGTGGCGATTTTCTCGGCCGGCGGCACGGTTTCCAAAGAATACGCGCCGCCGTTCGCCGCCGTTGGCACCACGGTGATTGACAATTCGTCGGCCTGGCGCATGGACCCCGACAAGAAGCTCGTGGTGCCCGAAATCAACGGCCACCTGCTTACGGTGGCCGATAAAATCATTGCCAATCCTAACTGCTCGACCATCCAATTGGTGCTGGCATTGAGTGAGTTGCACAAGCGGTATCGGGTGCAGCGCATCGTCGTGAGTACGTACCAGAGCGTGACGGGCACCGGCAAAAAAGCCGTGGACCAGCTCATGCAGGAGCGCGCCGGCCAGCCCGTGCCCGACCCCGCCTACCCGCACCCCATCGACTTCAACGTGCTGCCGCACATCGACGTGTTCGAGCCCAACGGCTACACCCGCGAGGAAATGAAAATGGTGAACGAAACCCGCAAAATAATGGGCGACGACAACCTGCGCCTCACCGCCACCTGCGTGCGCGTGCCCACCTTGGGCGGCCACTCCGAAGCCGTAAATGTGGAGTTTGCCGAAGAATTCAACCTCGCCGACGTGCGCGACATCCTGGCCCAAACCCCCGGCGTCGAACTCGTGGACGACCCCGCCCAGAACCGCTACCCCATGCCCATCCACAGCCACGGCCGCGATGCCGTGCTGGTGGGTCGCCTCCGCCGCGACGAAAGCCAGCCCCGCACCTTAAACCTTTGGATAGTAGCTGATAACCTCCGCAAAGGAGCCGCCACCAACGCTGTGCAGATTGCGGAATTAATTGTTAAATTGTTGAATTAATTGTTTGATTGCTTAATTGTTGCTCATACGGCCCTTGAACGGCACTGCGCCCACTGCGTTTTTACCACTGCGTCCACTGCGGGACATACCCCAGAACGGCCAACCCAAAGCGGCCAACCCAGAACGGCCAACAATTCAGCAATGCAACAATTAAACAATTCAACCACCAATACCATCTTCACCGCCCTGCCCGCCCGTTTTGGCGGCTGCTTACTGCAAGCCCCCGCCGACCCCGCCGCCGCCGTGCGCCAGGTGCTGCTCGACAGCCGCCGCGCCGCCGAAGCCCTGCCGGGCAGCCTGTTTGTGGCCCTGCGCGGGCCGCAGCACGATGCCCACCGCTACCTGCCCGACGTGTACGCCCAGGGCGGGCGGCTGTTTTTGGTGGACGAAAACCACGCCCTGCCCGGCGGGCTGGCGGCCTATCCGGCGGCCGGCATTTGGGCCGTGCCCAGCCCGTTGGCCACGTTGCAGGCGCTGGCTGCCGCCCACCGGGCGGCGTTTGCGGGGCCGGTGCTGGCCATCACCGGGAGCAACGGCAAAACCATTGTGAAGGAGTGGCTGGCCCAGTTGCTGGCCCCCGACGAGCGCGTGTGCCGCTCGCCGCGCTCCTACAATTCGCAGGTGGGCGTACCCCTGAGCGTGTGGGAGTTAGACGGCGACCGGCACACGTTGGGTGTGTTCGAGGCCGGCATTTCGGAGGTCGGCGAGATGGCGCGGCTGGCGGCCGTCATCCAGCCCACCGAGGGGCTGTTTACGATGCTGGGGCCGGCCCACGACGCGGGCTTCGCCGACAGGCAGCAGAAGCTGGACGAGAAGTTCAAGCTCTTTGAAGGGCCGGGCTTCGAGCGGCTGTTTTATTGTTTCGACCAGCAACTGGTGCGCCGCGCCGTGCAGCGCCGGGGCCTGCCAGCCTTCAGTTGGAGCGAGCAGGGCGCAGCCGGGGCCGACGTGCAGTTCGACGTGACGACCGCCCCGGCCGGCGGCCCCACCGCCGCCGTGACGGCCCGCTACGCTGGTGAGTGCCACGTTTTCAGCGTGTTGCTGCCCGACGCGCCCACCCGCCAAAACCTGCTGCACTGCTTGGTCGTGCTGTTGCACCGGGGCGTGGAAACGGCCGAAATTCAGCGCCGCCTGGCCCGGCTGCACCCCGTGGCCATGCGCCTCGAAATGAAGCAGGGCCGCCACGGCAGCTACCTCCTCGACGACACCTACAACAACGACCTGACCGGCCTGGCCCTGGCCCTCGACGCGCTGGCCCGGCAGCCGCGCCCCGGCCCGCGCACCGTCATCCTCAGCGACTTGCTCGAAACCGGCCTGCCCCCGGCCGACCTCTACGCCCGCGTGGCCCACTTGCTGCAAGCCCACGGCGTGAGCCGCGTAGTAATTATTGGCCCGGAAATAACCGCCAACCTCAACAACCAACCGCTAACCGCCAACCATCAACCGCTAATCACGCATTATCCCAGCACCGAAGCCTTCCTGGCCGCCCTCGACCCCGCCGATTTTGCCCAGCAAACCATCCTCGTGAAAGGGGCGCGGCGCTTCGGGTTCGAGCGCATTGTGGCCGCCTTGCAGGCCCAGCAGCACGGCACGGTGCTCGAAGTGAACCTGGATGCCCTGGCCCACAACTTCAATCACTACCGCCAGCAACTGCGCCCCGACACCCGCATCATGGTGATGGTGAAGGCGTTTGCCTACGGGGCCGGCTCCTACGAAGTGGCCAGCCTGCTCGAATTTCA
>JANYFQ010000525.1 GCA_025362615.1 Hymenobacter sp.
GGCATTCGCCCGACCCCCGGACCTCAATTCACCTTGTTCAACGCGCCTTTCAGACCCTGATACCCACACATATCTACTTTTATCGACCCCACAAACATCTCGGCCTGAAACAGCACTGGAATTTTATTGCGGTCATCGGAAAAATACACCGAGATGGCGTTTTCGCCTCGAAACAGTTTGTTATCCGGCATCTTGGGCACGAGTTTGAAGGTGCGGATGGTGCCTGCCTTGGTTTCGACGGTTTGCCGGCCCTTAAATACCACTTCGAGCAGGAAATTATCGCCGTCGAAGTAAGCCGGCATCCGCAGACTTTCGCCCACCCGCATCCGCTCAAAATTGAGGGTGCGGAGGTAATAGAAACCACTTACCAATTCCAGGCAGTGGTTGGCGACCTTGACGGTACTGCGCTTGTTGTCGCGCACATCAAACACTTCGGCTACGTCGCGTTCGTGGTCAAAGTCAATAACTTCCTTCTTGCGGTAGTTCTTTTCGGCAATCTCGCGCTGGGCGCGGAGCGGCAATATGCTGGTCGTGTCGATGTAGGCCCGCCACTGGTCGCGGATGCGGAGAAAGAAGTCGAACGAGCCAGTGGTGCGCCCGCTTACGGTGGCCTTGTAGCAGGGGCGGTTGTTGATGCGCTCCAGGTTGCCACTGGTTTCGACGGTGGCATCGGCGGCATTGAGCAACCCGTAATGAACTTTGTAGTTGATGGTTTCGCCGCGCCCAAAACTATTCTGAACGATGTAGCGGGCGGCGTCGCCGGGGCCAAGCGCGGGCTGGGCGGCCGTGAGTAAAACCAAAAAAGCGGGCAGAAAAATCAATCGACGGCAGCGCATAAGGGCAGAAAAAGAACAACCAAGTCAGCGGTCCACCAACAATGAGAACGGCCACCGCCAATGCTATACGGCGTTGCTTTACAAACGAAATGCCAACGCAAAATTACGCCCGTAAAAAACCCCGCTGCCTTTCGGTAGCGGGGTTTTTTGTGTCAATGAGTGACTGCTGTTACGCGGGGCAGGCGATTGGCGCGGGCCTCTTGGCCCGTGCCGGCTACTAGCGGGCCTCTGGCCCGTACCCCAGGCCGAAATCGTCCGCTCGTCCAACACGCATCATTCAACGATTGGGGCCAGCGGCCTCCAAAGTAGTTGGCACGGGCCTGGAGGCCCGCGCCAAAGCGTCACCGCGTAACATCAGTGAGTGAATGACCGAGTGAGTGAATTATTAGTCTGGTTGCGTTCGCAGGCGTTTGCTATCAACCACAAAAGAAACGCCAACCATTAATCCACTCATTCGCTCATTAAAATTCACTCACTCATTGAAGCCTAAAGCGTGTCGTCGCCGTCTTCCGGGCCGCTCATGTCCACGGGGATGACATCGCTGTCGCCTTTGGCCATGGTGCGGATTTTACCTTCGATTTCGTCGGCAATTTCGGGGTTGTCGAGCAGCAACGTCTTCACGGCCTCGCGGCCCTGCCCAATTTTGGTGTCGCCGTAGCTGAACCACGAACCCGACTTGGCAATGATGCCCATGTCCACGCCCAGGTCCACAATTTCGCCGACTTTGGAGATGCCTAGGCCGTAGATGATGTCAAACTCGACAACTTTAAAGGGCGGCGCGACCTTGTTTTTCACCACCTTCACTTTGGTGCGGTTGCCGGTGATGTTGTCTTTGTCCTCCTTAATCTGGCCGATGCGGCGGATGTCGAGGCGCACCGAAGCGTAAAATTTCAGGGCGTTGCCACCGGTTGTGGTTTCGGGCGTACCGAACATAACGCCGATTTTTTCGCGCAACTGGTTGATGAACACGCAGCAGCAGCCGGTTTTGTTGATGGTGCCCGTGAGCTTGCGCAGGGCCTGGCTCATGAGGCGGGCGTGCAGGCCCACTTTCGAGTCGCCCATGTCGCCTTCGAGTTCGCCTTTGGGCACGAGGGCCGCCACGGAGTCAATCACGATGATGTCGATGGCACCGCTGGAGATGAGTTGGTCGGCAATTTCGAGGGCTTGCTCGCCATTGTCGGGCTGGGCGATGAGCAGGCTGGCGGTGTCGATGCCCAGCTTTTGGGCATAGGCCGCGTCGAAGGCGTGTTCGGCGTCGATGAAGGCGGCGATGCCGCCCTTCTTTTGCGCCTCGGCAATCATGTGCAGGGTCAGGGTCGTTTTGCCCGACGATTCGGGGCCGTAAATTTCGACCACCCGGCCGCGGGGCACGCCGCCCACGCCCAGGGCAATGTCGAGCGAGAGCGAACCGGTGCTGATGACGGCGATATCGACCACTTTCTGGTCGGAGAGCTTCATCACGGTGCCTTTGCCGTAGGCTTTATCGAGTTTGTCGAGCGTGAGCTGGAGGGCTTTGGCTTTGGAATCGGCCGTCGAAGCCGGGGCCGCTTTGTCAGTTGCTACTGCCATGTGAAGGTTGGTGGGGAAAAAGGGAATTAGGTTTGGTAAAAGTAAGCGGTTGCGGCCGAAATCCGCGCCGGCCGAGCCAAGCTGACGGGCCGGTTCCGGTCGGCTTTTTCTAACACAGGTGTGGCCGGTTTTGTGCCGTTGCGCCAGCAAATTTATGGATAAATTTCTAAAAATTTTAGTTAGCATTGGAGCCGTGTTGGTTACGGCTGGCGCGGCGCGGGCGCAGGTGGATAATCGGGCGTTTGTGGGCGAGCAGCCGGGTACACCACGAGTAATTTCTCTCACGTCCCTCGCAGGTTTACCTAAAGCGCAGGTCGACTCTGCAGTCGCGGCTGCAAAACGGCGCACCGATGCTTACAACGCGGCACACTTTCCAGTCGCCGGCAATTTGCATCTCTCGTTCAATGCCTTCACGTTTTTCAAGGACAACGAATACTTCAACAAAATCGTGGACGGCTACACACTCTTCGGCACCCAGCTCAATCCGCAACTGGTCTATTATCCTACCAAAGATTTGCGCCTCGAAGCCGGCGTGTTTTTATGGAAAGATTTCGGCAACCCCACATTGCAGCAAGTGCGTCCCACGTACCGCGCTACCTGGACGGTAAAAAACCACCAATTTATTTTTGGAAATACCCGTCCGCACCTTAATCACGGTTACATCGAGCCGCTCCTTAACTTCGAGCGCGTGATGCTAAAACCGTTGGAAGAAGGCGTACAATACCGGCACCTCGGTAACCGGCTTTTTGTGGACGTGTGGGTGGACTGGCTCCGGCAGCAATACCGTTTCAGCAATTTTCAGGAGGAAATTGCGGGCGGCGTCAGCAGCCATTATCGCGTCACGAGCAACCAAAGCCGGTGGCAAGTGACGATGCCGTTCCAGTTCACGGCCACGCACAGGGGCGGGCAGATTGACACGCTTGATAAGCCGCTGCAAACGCTTTTCAACGAAGCGCTGGGATTGGAAGCGTACCGTAGCTTTGGGAAAAACGGGCTGAACGCCGTGCGCTTCAACGCCTACGCGCTGGGTTTTCAAGACAACTCCTTCACCTTCTGGCAGTTGCCCTACAAGCGCGGCACCGCCTTCTACCTCAACGGCACCCTCGAAACCAAGTACGGCGACGCGATGCTGAGTTACTTCGAGGGCGAGCATTTCATTTCCCCGCTGGGCGGCGACTTGTACCAAGGCCTCTCCCGCACCGTGTCGGACCCGACTTACACCGAAACCGTGCGGCGGGTGCTGCTGCTGCGGCTGATGCGCGATTTTCGCATCTCCGATGCAGCGGCCCTCACCGTGCGCGTCGAGCCGGTGTATGACTTAGGAAGCCGCAAAACCGACTTCTCATTTGGGTTTTACTTGAATTTTCGCCAGGAATGGCTGCTGGGCAACGTAGCGAGCCGGGTGCGGCAGTAACGTAGGTGTTCAACCCGCAAAGCCTGGAACGGTAGGCCCTTACGTGTTACCGGCCTCGTTCGCGGGTTGAACTCCCGCGCTACGCACAAACCGCCTAATGCCGTTGCCGCCCACTGCGTCGCGGAGCCAGGCAAACCGACCGCTGGCTTCCTCGGGCCGGAAGCCCACAGCCAGGGCCACAGCCTGCCCAGCCGCGTTGTCGGCGAAGCAGCGGACGAGCAGCTGCTTTGCCTTCAGCACGTCAAACCCGAACTGGCAAATGGCCGCCAGCGCCTCGCGGGCGTAGCCCCGGCCCTGGGCCTCGGGGGAAACATAATAGCCAATCTCGGCCTGTTTTTCACCCTGGGGCATGAGGCAAATGTCGCCCAGATAGTTCGCGGTTTCGAGGTGCCAGAGGCCCCAAACGTAGAAACGGCCCGTGCGCCAATCGTGGGCAAAATGCCGTAGCTGCCCCTCCGCATCGGCCAGGCTGCGGACGGCCGCCACGCGGTCGGGGAAAGAAGCGGCGAAGACGGCGCAGTGGCGGTGCAAAAGGTCGAAAAACGCGGGCGCGTCGGCCGGCTCATAAGGGCGCAGCAGCAAGCGGGATGTGAGGACGGGGGTGCGCGGCACGGGCATGGGCCCGCAAGTTCGGCACCGACGACGAGTCAAGCCGGGCCGTAGTAACCCAGCGGCGACAGGAGGAGTAAGCAAGCGCGACATTTCCTCCACCACAGGCAAGGTGCCGCCCCACCTGCCAACTTCAACCGTTCTATGCCTACTACCTCTGCCAAAGGCTACGCCGCCAAAAACTCCGGCGCCAGGCTGTCGCCCTTCGCCTTCGAACGCCGCGAACCCGGCCCGCACGATGTCAGCATTCAGATTGAGTACTGCGGCGTGTGCCATTCCGACGTGCATCAGGTGCGCAACGACTGGAAGAACACCGTCTATCCCTGCCTGCCGGGCCACGAGATTATAGGGCGCGTCACGGCGGTCGGTGCCCAGGTCCGGCACCACCAAGTAGGCGATGCCGTGGGGGTGGGCTGCATGATAGACTCGTGCCAGCACTGCGCTTCCTGCGCCGAGGGCGACGAACAATACTGCGAAAACGGTTTCCTATCGACCTACAACGGCCCGTTCAAGCCCGACGGCACCAACACCTACGGTGGCTACTCCGACCACATTGTAGTACGCGAAAAATTCGTCTTAAAGGTTCCTAAAAATCTTGATTTGAAGGGAGTAGCTCCCATTTTGTGCGCCGGCGTCACCACCTACTCGCCCCTGAAACACTGGAACGTGAAGGCCGGGCAGCACATCGGCATCGTGGGCCTCGGCGGCCTCGGCCACATGGCCACCAAAATTGCCGTGGCAATGGGCGCGAAGGTAACGGTCTTCACCACGTCGCGCGACAAAGAAGCCGCCGCCCGCCAGCTCGGGGCCACCGACGTGGTGTGGTCAAAAAACCCGCTCAGCATGGCCCAACACGCCGAAAAATACGATTTCATCCTCAGTACCATCCCCGAGCCGCACGACGTGAACCCCTACGTGCAGCTACTCAAGCGCGACGGTACCATCGTGCTGGTGGGCGTACTTCAGCCGTTGAGCACTGGCACCGACAATATGCAGGTCGCCACCAAGCGCCGTTCGGTGGCCGGCTCGCTCATTGGCAGCCTCCGCGAAACGCAGGAAGTCCTCGACTTCTGCGGCAAACACAACATTACCTCCGACGTGGAACTGATTGACATCAAAACCATCAACGAGGCATTTAAAAAAGTGGAGGCCGGCGACGTACCCTTCCGCTACGTTATTGATATGAAGTCGCTGGCTGACGCTGCTTAGCCGCAATTTTGCTGATTCAAAAAGCCTGATTTAGAAGTTGTTTAGCAAGTCGGTTGCGACTATAAGCGGTGCG
>JANYFQ010000274.1 GCA_025362615.1 Hymenobacter sp.
CATAATTTTTCAGAAGTTGACATAAACGAGGCTGTTAGAACAACGCTTAAAGTGATCAACAATGAATTGAAATACTGCTGCGACGTTATCGTGGATTTACAGCTTCAAAAACTTGTCCCAGAACCAACTCTTTTCGGCCTGCATGAGGCGCGTGAGCAGTTTATCCGACACGTTGGCCAGCTGCTGAATGTCGGTCAGGGCCGTGTGGAAGGCGCGGTAGCCAGCATCGGCGGGGTCGCCGGGCAGGGCGGCCAGCTCGTCGAGGGTGCGCTTCATCTGGTCGAGTTCGCGGCGCTTGCGGGCCCGGATGATGCAGCGTGTGACTTGCAGCATGTCCTTTTCGGCCACGAAATATTCGCGGCGCTCGCCGGGGCGCAGCTCCTTATAAATCAGGCCCCAATCGAGCAGCTCGCGCACGGTCATGCTGGCGTTGCCCCGCGAAATGGTGAGTTGCTCCATGAGGTCCTCCGTGCTCAGGGCCACCGGACTCACCAGCAGCAGGGCGTGCACCTGGGCCAGCGTTTTGCTCACGCCCCAGCTGCTGCCCGACACGCCCCAGAGGTGAATGAACCGGGCACGGGCATCGGCCAGCGAGGCGGCGGCAGGGTTGTCGGTCGGATTCATCGGACGGGTTGGTTAGGCGCGCAACAGGTCGCGCACGGCTATTTCACAGGCTGGAAAGTCGAACGCAAAACCCGCTTCCAGCAGGCGCTGCGGGTACACTTTGCGGCTTTTGAGAATCAATTCGGTTTCGGTGCGCAGCACGAACGCGCCGATTTCCAGCAGCCATTTCGGCTGGGGCAATTGCAGCCAGGGCCGCAGCTCCTGCCGGAGCAGACCGGTGAAGTCGCGGTTGGTGAGCGGGTGCGGGGCGCACAGGTTGAAGGCCCCGACCGCTGCCGGCTGGGTGGCCAGAAACTCTACGGCCCGGCAAAAATCCGCGATGTGCAGCCAGCTCACCCACTGCCGCCCGTTGCCCTGCGGCGTGCTCAGGCCGCGCCGCGCCAGCCGGGCCATCACCGGAAACGCGCCCCCGTCGCGGCCCAGCACGATGGCCGTGCGCAGCGCCACCTTGCGCGTGGCCGGCGCAACGCAGGCCGCAAACGCCGCCTCCCAGGCCCGCGCCACTTCCACCGAAAAGCCTTCGCCGATGCACCCCGCCGCCTCCGTGTTGGCGGGCTGGTCGCCAGGCGTATCGGCGTAGATGGTCGCCGTCGAGGAATTCAGCCAGACGGCGGGCGGCACGGCGCAGGCCGCCACGGCCTCGCCCAGCACCCGCGTGCTCGCCACCCGACTGGCAATGATTTCGCGCTTATTGGCCTCGGTGTAGCGGCAATCAACCGTGCGGCCGGCCATGTTCACGAGCACGGCGGCCCCTTCCAACGCGGCGGCCCAGGGCCCCAGGGTACGGGCATCCCAATGCACGTCGTCGGGCCCGCCACCCCCGCCCCGGCCAATAACCACGACCCGGTAGCCGAGCCCCCGGAAGTGCTGACGCAAGTGGTGGCCCAGAAATCCGGTGCCCCCGGCGATAACCAATTTAGGCTGCTGCATAAGCTTCTGCCCGGTTTTTGGGTGGCGACCGGCCGTTGGTCTCCGGCTCGTCCCCAGCGGGCGGGACAAATGTATCACAAGTTTCAACAATTATTGAAACTTGTGATACATTTTTTTTATCAGGTGCCCGACACTTCAGAGGCTGTTTAAGCGAGGGGTGCCAGGCAGAGTATCCCCAAGCTGTGCTTGGGGGCGCGTATGCTGCCCCGGAGTCATCTCTCAACGACCCCCTCCCGGTGGCAGCAGCACTTAGGGGTACCTCGCCTGGCCAACTCAAACAGGTTTTTAGTCTTGAGCTTGATAAAACGCCTGCCGCACCTGCCGCAGCAGCTGCTCAGCGGCGGCTTTGTCGGGCGTGTCCGGCAGCGCCGAATTTGCAAACGCGGCCTCCACCCGCGCCACCAATTGCTCCGCTTCAAGCACCAATTCTTCGTACTCGAACTCGCCGCGCCGAATTTGCAGCAGGAATTCCCGGTTGGGGCGAAACACGTTTAATTTTTGGCTTTCGGCAATTTCCTCCGCCATTTGCAGCAGCCGAAATACGTGCAGCATATTTTTGGCATCGTAATTTTTGCCGTGCTGCACGGTATTTTGGTACCGCTCGGCATTGCGGGTTGAAACCCATTCCCAATACTCCCGAAACACGCGGCAATAGGTGCTGTAGCCGTTGCG
>JANYFQ010000286.1 GCA_025362615.1 Hymenobacter sp.
CTCAAAACCGCCGCCGATGTGCCCGGCGTGGTGGCCCAACTCGTGCCGCTGGGCGTGGAGGCGCTCATCGCCCCGGTGGTGCAGCAGGATGCCAAAAACTCGGGCCGCGTGGCGCTCTACCTCTGGCAGGGCGGCCTGGGCCTGCCCAACCGCGACTACTACTTCAACACCGACCCGCGCACCGCAAAAATCCGCGCCGAATACGGCCGCCACGTCGCCCGCACCCTGCAACTGCTGGGGCAGGCCGCGCCCACGGCCGCCGCCAACGCCGCCCGCGTGGTCAAGCTCGAAACGGCCCTGGCCGCCGCCTCCCGCAAGCTCGAAGCCCTGCGCGACCCCTACGCCAACTACCACAAAATGAGCGTGGCCGACCTGCAAACCCTCACGCCGGGGCTGGACTGGAAAACCTGGCTGACGCAGCTGGAAATGGGCCGCGTGGACACCGTCATCGTTGGGCAGCCCGAGTTTTACCGGGCCATGGGCCGCCTGCTCCGCACCGCGCCCGTGGCCGACTGGCAAGCCTACCTGAGCTGGCACACGGCCCGCACTTTCGCCCCGGCGCTGTCGCAGCCTTTCGATGCCGAAAGCTTTGCCTTTTACGGCACCACCCTGCGCGGTGCCCCGCAGCAGCGCCCCCGCTGGAAGCGCGTCCTCGATATGCAGGAAACCGCCCTCGGCGATGCCCTGGGCCAGCTTTTTGTGCAGGAATACTTCAAGCCCGAAGCTAAAATCCGCTACGAAAATATGGTGGCCGCCGTGCAGGAATCCTTTGCCGACCACCTCCAAAAGCTTGACTGGATGAGCGACACCACCAAAAAAGTGGCCCTCGTCAAGCTCCGCAAAATCACCCCCAAAGTGGGCTACCCCGCCAAATGGCGCAATTATTCGAGCCTGAATATCGGCCGCGAGTCGCTGGCCGCCAACGTAATGGCCGCCAATTTATTCCGTTACCGCTACGAGTTGCATAAGCTCGGCCGGCCCGTGGACCGCAGCGAGTGGGGGATGACGCCCCAAACCTACAACGCCTACTACAACGGCTCGAACAACGAGATTGTGCTGCCCGCCGCCGCCTTCGCCATCCCCGGCCTCGCCGATGCCGACGCCGACGACGCGCTCGTGTACGGCTACGCCGGGGCCAGCACCATCGGCCACGAAATCACCCACGGCTTCGACGACGAAGGCAGTCAGTTCGATGCCGCCGGCAACCTCCACGAGTGGTGGACCAAGGGCGACCGCCGCCGCTTCAACCAGCGCGTGGCCGGCATCGTGCGCCAGTTCAACGGCTACACCGTGCTCGACAACCGCCCCATCAACGGCGCGGCCACGGCCGGCGAAAACATCGCCGACCTCGGCGGCATCGTCATCGCGCTCGATGCGTTCAAGAAAACCAAACAGTACCGCGAAGGCCGCAAAATAGGCGGCCTCACGCCCATCCAACGCTACTTCCTGGGCTACGCGTTGGGCTGGCAAAGCCATCAGCGCGACGAAAGCCTCGCCTCGCGCCTGCTCACCGACGTGCATTCGCCCGCCCAGTTCCGCGTGAACGGCCCCATGGCCGACGTGCCCGCTTTTTACGAAGCATTTGGTGTGAAGCCGGGCCAGAAACTGTACCGGGCCGATTCGGCCCGGGTCGTCATCTGGTAGGGTACAGTTGGTGGTACAGTTGTTGTATCAATTAACCTTTCAACATTGGCGCAAACACCTCACCTACAAATGTTTCGAGCGTAGTAGGCGTAGTATTTTCAGCGGTGCGAACCTCGTTGGCCATGATTTTTTCTTCGTTCAGGCTGCGGGTCATCTCGTCGTAGAGCCCGGCCATGCTTTCGCTGAGGCCAGCCCCCACCATGCCTTTTTTGGCATCGTCGTAGGAGAAGGGCACGTAGGGCAAATCGGGGCGGCCAATGGCCTCAGCGATGACGCTGCGGGCATCCGTCATCGAGTAATTGCGCGGCCCCAGCAGGTAATGAACGGACTGGCCTTCAATGCTCTCGAGCTTGACGAGCAGCGCGGCGGCGGCGGCGGCAATGTCGCGGGTGGCCACCATCGGGAACGACAAATCGGGCCGGATGGCCGACCCCATGATGCCCATGTGCTGAATCAAGCCCACGTTGGCCAGCAGGTTTTCCATGAAGTACGAGGGCCGCAGGTGCGCCACGGTGAGACCCGCAATGGCGTTGAGGCGGATTTCCTGCCGATGGGTGCTCACGATGGGGCCGGTGCCGGCCGGCAGTTCGGCCGAGATGCTGGACAGATGGACCGCCGTTTTCAGGCCCGAATCGCGCACCGCTTGGGCAATAGCTTCGCCGGTGGCATCAAGCTGGGCCAGTACGTCGGGGCTGGTTGGGGCGGGCGGCAGCATCAGAAAGGCGGCATCGGCCCCGCGCAGGGCTTCGGTGACGAAGGCCGCATCGGCCACATCGCCGGCTTTGGGCGTGGCCCCGGCGGCGGTCAGGGCGTCGAGGCGGGCGCTGGGCCGGGCCACGGCCGAAACCGCGTGACCCGCCTGCAACAGGCTATGAACGAGGGCGGTGCCGATGTTGCCGGTGGCACCGAGTACGGTAATGTGCATGGTGGGTTGGTGGGTTGGCGGGTTGGCGGGTTGTCCGCCGGTTTTTGCTGGACAAAGGTGGTAGCTTTGCTGTGGCTTTTGCAAGTACTTACCAAAAAGTAGGGTGCTTACTAAAAAGTTAGTGTTGCTGATTATCAGCGACACTAATTTTGGTTGCGCGCCACAATACAGGCCACTTCGCCAATCCATCAACCCGCCACTCCACCAATCCACCAATCCACCTCATGCCCAAACTCACCAAACAGCAAACGGCCGAAATCTACTGGTCGGCCGCCAACAGCCCCAGCCGCAACCTGACGTGCCCGGTCCGTACCTCCCTCAACGTGTTGGGTGGCAAGTGGAAGCTGCTTATCATCAGCTACCTCCTCGACCAGCCCCGGCGCTACGGCGAGCTGCGCCGCCTCATTCCCGAAATTACCGAAAAAATGCTCATCCAGGAATTGCGCGACCTGGAAACCGACGGCATCCTGAGCCGCACCGTGCAGCAGCAAGTGCCGCCGCGCGTCGATTACGCCCTCACCGAGCGTGGGCAGCAGGTGCAACCGGTGTTTGCGGCCCTGCTGGGCTGGGGCATCGATTATTTGAAGCGTGATGCAGGGTGAGTTGCTTGTTGCTTGTTTCTTGTTCGAAGGGACTGCCAACAAGCAACAAGCAACAAGCAACAAGCAACCAGAAACGCCCGACCTTTGCCCCGGCCCGTGCGGCCCTTCGCGCCCCAACCCTTGTGCTGCTGAAACAACCCTTACTTTTACTCGCGGCCTGCTTGCTGCCCCTGGCCGCCTGCGCCCAAGTCACCTCGCCCGCGGGCACGGCCCCGGCCCTGCCCGCCGCCGCCGCTTCGGCCCCGGAGCCGATGCACATCGACACCGTGGCCGACGGCCGCCGCAACAACTGGAGCCTGCATTTCCAGCAGACCATCATCCAGCAGTGGCACAACAACTTGAGCAACCCGTATGCGGGCGATTTTAGCCTGCAAGACCGCGAGAAGGCCAAGCTCTCGCTCACCACCACGCTCTTTATCGGGCGCAAGCTGTGGTGCGGGGCGGCGGTGTTTTTCAACCCCGAAGTGGCCGGGGGCTCGGGCTTGAGCGGGGCGCGGGGCGTGGCGGGCTTCGTAAACGGCGAAACCTTCCGCATCGGCGCGCCCGAGCCGGTGCTCTACCTGGCCCGCCTCTACGTGCGCCAGGAGTTTGCCCTGGGCGGCGGCACCGAAGCCCTCGAAGACGACAACAACCAGCTTGCAGGCCGCCATGCCACCCACTACCTGGCCCTCAACATGGGCAAGTTCAGCATCGCCGATTTCTTCGACCAAAACACCTATTCGCACGACCCGCGCACCCAGTTCCTCAACTGGAGCCTGATGAGCGCCGGGGCCTGGGACTACGCCGCCAACACCCGCGGCTACACCGTGGGCGGTGTGCTGGAGTACGTGCGCCCCGGCCTGGCCCTGCGCTTCGGCAGCACGCTGCTGCCCCTCACCGCCAACGGCCCCGACCTCGATTTTGCCTACGGCACGGCCCACGCCGAAGTAGCCGAAATCACCAAAAGCTACCGCCTGCGGGGCCGCCCCGGCACGCTGCGGCTGCTGGGCTTCCGCAACGTGGCAGGCATGGGCAGCTACGCCGCCGCTACCGCCGCCGGCCCCGTGCGCCCCGACGGCAGCTCGGCCGTGGCCGAGTTCCGGCAAAACGGCCGCACCAAGAGCGGGGTCGTGCTCAATTTTGAGCAGGAAGTAGCCCGCGAAATCGGCCTCTTCGGCCGCCTGAGCTACAGCGACGGCCGCTACGAAACCTGGGCCTTCACCGAAATCGACCACAGCGCCAGCCTCGGGGCCGTGAGCGCCGGCACCCGCTGGCAGCGCCCCGCCGACCGCCTCGGCCTGGCCGCCGTCGTCAATGGCCTCAGCCCCGCGCACCGCGCCTACCTGGCCGCCGGCGGCTACGGCTTCATCATCGGCGACGGTGCCCTCGACTACGCCCCGGAGGTTGTCGCGGAAGCATATTACAGCGTGGCCTTCCCGCGCTACCACGCCTCGGTAAGCCCCGATTATCAGTTCGTTGTGAATCCCGCTTACAACCGCGACCGGCGCGGGCCGGTCCACGTTGTGGCCCTGCGGCTGCACGTCGAGTTTTAGCAGGGCCGGGGTATCTTTACTGCGTCCAAAACTGCCCCCAAAACCCCGCCACCATGACCCCGACTGCTCCCGCCGCAATCACCGACTTCGCGCAACTTGACCTCAGCAAAAGCTACACCTACGCCGACTGGCTCACGTGGCGCTTCAGCGAGTTTGTGGAGCTGATTCGCGGCAAGGTGGTGCGGCACATGGCCGGCACCAGCCGGCAGCACCAGAAACTGTCGGGCAAGCTCTTTTCCCGCATCGCCCCGTTCCTCGAAAATAAGCGTTGCGAGTGCTACTACGCGCCCTTCGACGTGCGCCTGACCACGGCCGGGGCCAACGGCGACGCGCAAATCAGGACCGTGGTGCAACCCGACATATTTGTGGTGTGCGACCTGAACAAGCTCGACAACCGGGGCTGTGTCGGCCCGCCCGATTGGGTCATCGAAATCGTGTCGCCCGGCAATACGGCCCACGACACGCGCACCAAGTACGACCTCTACGAAGAAAGCGGCGTGACGGAATATTGGATTGCCTACCCCAAGCTCAACAGCATCGCGGTGTACGTGCTCGATGCAACCAGCCGCTACCAGTTGCGGGCCGAATACAGCCAGCCCGGCCCCATTCCGGTGCATACCCTGCCGGGCTTGTCGTTGAATTGGAATGACTTGTTCGACAACACCTAACGCGGTTTCGGCGGCAGCACAGCTTGGTGGTACACTGTTCTGAAAACTGCTCTGAGCCCGCGCTGCTCGCGCCCGGTCAGCCCCGGCCTTAGCCGTTGCATCTTTGTGGCCGGCCGGCTGCCGCCGTTCATTTCACCCCCGTTTACAACCCATGAAAAACGCCCGATTTCTCCTGTTTTTGCCCTTGCTTTTGGCCTTGATTATCACTGCTTTTCGGGCGCGTCCGGTGGACGAGCGCAAGCGCGAAACCCGCACGGTAGCTGCCTTCACCGCAGTGGAAAT
Organism: Hymenobacter sp.; assembly: GCA_025362615.1. Taxonomy (GTDB): domain Bacteria; phylum Bacteroidota; class Bacteroidia; order Cytophagales; family Hymenobacteraceae; genus Hymenobacter. Next base: position 5,654 of record JANYFQ010000286.1, read on the forward strand.
GGCCGGGGCCTCGCGGGTGGTGCTCACCCAGGGCAGTCCGCAAAAGGTCGAAATAGAAGGGGCTGCCGCTGCCGTGGCCCGCTTCGAGACCAGCGTTAAAAACGGCCGTTTGTACCTTGCCGACCAGCCTGCCCCCGGTGGCCGCCCCTACAGCGGCGACCGCGACGGCACCGTGACGGTGTACGTTACCGCCCCTACCCTCAATGCCCTGGCCGTGAGCGGCTCCGGCGAAATGCTCGTCGAGGGGCCCCTCAAAGCCGACGTGCTTGACCTGGCCTTGTCGGGTTCGGGCGGTATGCGGGTGGCGGGCCTCGTGGCCAACACGCTGCGAACCGCAGCTTCCGGTTCGGGCAGTATGACGCTCAGTGGCGACGTGCCGCGCCTCGACGCGGCCATGAGCGGCTCGGGCAACCTGATAGCGAAGACCCTGAAAACCAAAACGGCCAGCATCTCGCTCAGTGGCTCCGGCAACGCCGGCCTGTTCGTCACCGGCGAACTCAATGCCGCCCTGCGCGGCTCGGGCAACGTGCGCGTGGCCGGCGGCGCTACCGTGCGGAGCAGCACCAAAGGCAGCGGCCGGGTGCGGCAAGAATAGCACAAACAGGTGCATAATTCGGGCTTTTGACGACCGGCACGGGGCTTTCTACGTCTGTAGCCCGACCTTTGCCCACGAATTCCTCCCCCAACACCGACCTGTGTATTTGCACCACGTGGCCGCTTACGTGCCAGCGGCCGTCGTCACGAACGAGCATTTTACGCGCCTCAACGGCCTTTCGACCGATTGGATAATTGAGCGTACCGGCATCCGCGAGCGCCGCAAGGCCGGGCCGGCCGAAAATACCAACACGATGGCCATTGCGGCTGTGGGCCGGGCCCTCGCAGCCGCGCCGAGCTTTGGGGCCGGCCAAGCCGACGAAATTGACCTCATCGTGGCCGGCACCTACACGCCGCACGACACCATTTACACCGTGGCCCACGCCGTGCAGCGCCACTTGGGCATTGCTGATATTCCGACGGTCAGTATCTCGTCGGCCTGCTCGTCGTTGCTCAACGCCGTCGAAATCGTGGAAGGCTACTTTGCCCTCGGCAAAGCCCGCCGCGCCCTCGTCGTCGTCAGCGAGCACAACACGGCCTACAACAACGAGGCCGATGCCGTGGCCGGCCACCTCTGGGGCGATGGCGCGTCGGCCTTGCTCATCAGCAAAGACCGCCTCAGCCCCAACGATTTGCACATTCGCCAGGTCATCACCGGCGGGGCTGCCACCATCGGCCGCGCCGACGAAGCCGTGACCCTGAAGCCGGTCGAAAAAGGCATTGTGATGCCCCACGGGCGCGATGTTTTCCAGTGGGCCTGCACTTACATGGCCCGCGTCACGCAGCAGCTACTGACAGCTAATGGCCTCGTCGTCGGGCAACTCAATTATCTCGTCCCGCACCAGGCCAACCAGCGCATCTCCAACAACGTGGTCAAGCAGCTCGGCCTCGACCCGGCCCGCGCCGTGAGCAACATCGAGCGCCTCGGCAACACCGGCTGCGCCGGGGCCGCCATCGGCCTGGCCGCTATCTGGGATGCCGTGCAGGCCGGCGATAACATCGTGGTCACGGTGTTTGGCGGCGGGTATTCTTACGGGGCCATGCTATTGACGAAATGAGGCCCGCTGCCGACTTCCTGTCCGAAATCATCTTTGCCACCAGCCGCAGCAGCGGGCCGGGCGGCCAAAACGTAAACAAGGTCGAAAGCCGCGTCGAACTGCGCTGGAACCTGGCCGCTTCCACGCTGCTCACGGACGCGCAAAAAGCCCTCATCCTCGAAAAAATAGCCAACCGTCTTACCACCGACGGCGACCTGCTCATCACCGCCCAGGACGACCGCAGCCAACTGCGTAACAAGGAAATAGCCCTGACCCGCTTCTACGAATTGCTACGTCAAAGCCTGCACCGGCCCAAGCCGCGCAAGGCCACCAAGCCCAGTAAAAGCGCCGTGCGCAAGCGCCTGGAGGGCAAAAAAATACAGGGCGAGAAAAAGGCCAACCGTAGGCGACTGGAGTAACGCGGGTTTTCAACCCGCGCGTGAGGCTGCTACAGCCGGGCGAAAAAAAGCCGCTTCCAGAATGCTGGAAGCGGCTTTTTTGGGGGTACAGCAAAACCGGCCTAATGCACTACGGCCAGTTTCTGGATAGCGTGTAGGCGTCCGTCTATCAGCAGGCGCACTTGGTAAAGGCCCGCCGCCAGTTCGCGTACTGGCATGGTGGTGTGCGTACTACCCGCCGCCAGCGTCTGCCGCTGCACGACCCGACCCAGCACATCGGTTAGGGTGAGGACTGCCGAAGCAGTAGTGATGGGTAGCACGTAATTTACTCGGGCTGCATCGTCGGCCGGGTTGGGGTAGGCCACGCCCAGCACCACCCCGGCCCGGCCATCGGCCCGCGTGCCCAGCGGCGCGGCGGCCGGGATGGGCGGCAGCGGCAGCACCCGCCGCAGGCCCAGCAGCCGGAAGCGGCCCAGGTATGTTCCTCGTTGCTGGGCCAGCACCACAAAGCTGGAATCCCGCGCCACCGGCTCCAAAAATTGAGGGTACAGCGGCGACGAAGGCGTGGATTGGGGCGCAAAAGAAAAGCTATTCAATACCGCACCCGCCGCACTCAAACGCAAGAAGTGTACGGCCGTGGTGCCGTTGTAAACCGCCAACAGCGTCCCATCGGCCAACTCGAAACCTGCCTTGAAACCGTACACTTGTGCCGTCGGGGCACTGCGACGAATGTAAGTCCAGACTGGGTTCAGGTTGGCATCCAGCCGCACCCAAAAAGGGTATTCGATTAAGTTGGTGGTGATGCTATCCAACAAGCCCGATAAGAGAAAACCGCCGTCGCGCAGGGGCCGCACGGAGGCCAGGTACGGTTGCGTCCCCGGCAAGCGCAGGAACTGCCGGCTGGTGATGGAGTCGCCGTGCTGGCCCACCTCCACCACTTGGATGCAGATGGTGCCCGTGCCGTTAGGCAGGGTACGGGTAACTTCGCCACTTAACAGGAGTGACCCACGGGCGGTGTAGGCTGGGGGACGGGTGAAGTTGAACTGTTCACGGCTGTTGCGACTGCCGTAAATCCGTTGCCATTGCACCCGGCCCAAGCTGTCCACTTTGGTCAGGCGCCCGTGGCTTCCGACCCCGGACACCGAAGCCCTGCTGACCACGTAAGTGCCGTAATCGGGCGCTTCGAGCAATCCGGCACCGTCTTCGCTTTGCTGGCGAGGACGGTAAACTTTGTCCCAACGCAACTGCCCGCCGGGGCTGCACGATTGCAGGTGCATCCGCCCCGAATCGGCCAAGACGCTGTTTTGTTGGTACGCCAACGCCAGCAGCCGGCCGCGCCGGGTGGCAATCAGCGGCAATTCGGTAGCGGCGCTGCCCCAGTCAGCCCCTTGCCCGGCAGTGGCCAGGTAAGCAGTCTCGCAACGTGTTCGGCCGAACCGTAGCAACGCAAACCGGCGCGTGGGCAACGAAGAAATAAAGGGGGGCTGAATGTCCAGCGCCAAGACAACCGAATCGGTGGGCGTAACCAGTAAACCCAACGGGTACGTGTTGAAGGTGCCCCCTCCCACAATGAAACTGCCCAACCGCCGCTCGCAGATAACCTGCTGGGCGAAAACCGGCTGCATGGCTCCCGCCAGCACGAGGAAAAGAAGAAAATGCCGCATGGCGCAACGGGCTACGGGTGAACGACGGCCACGCGCTGCCGGGCCACTACGCGCCCGTCCGCCACCAGAGTCAGCAGGTAGGGGCCCTCGGCCCAGGCCTGTACCGGCACCACTGCCTCGCCTGCGCCCGCCGCCAGCGACTGGGTATGCACCTGCCGGCCCAGGGCGTCGTAGGCGACGAGTTGCGCCGGGCCAGCGGCCACCTCATACGAGAGGTGCAGGGCAGTATGCGCCGGGTTCGGATAAGCCGTTAGTTGGGCAACGCTTGGGCTGTGGTAGGGCCGCGTACCCAACGACGCCGAGGCCCAGCACGGCTACGTGGCGGCCGCCCAGGAGCGCGGCTACGACGTGCTGAACCTCGACCAGATACTCGATTCGCACTTCATCGGCCAACTCGAGCAGAAGCTCGAAAAAACCAGCTTCAAGCGCGTCGATGCCGACACCGTGAGCCGGCTCATCGAGCACGAAGGCAGCACCGAAAGCGTACTGAGCGAAGACGACCAGACCCGCCTCACCGACCTCTTCAAAACGGCCATTGCCAACGAGGCCATGCACGTCAAAGTGGCCGCCCTCAGCCCGCAGGACGCGCCGGTCGTCATCACCCAAAACGAATTCATGCGCCGCATGAAGGATATGCAGCGCACCGGCGGCGGCGGCGGAATGCAGATGTTCGGCAGCTTCCCCGACTCGTTTGACGTGACCGTGAACGCCAACCACGCCTTGGCCGCCAAAGTGTTGGCCGGCGACGAAGACCTGGCCAGGCAAGCCTTCGACCTGGCCCTGCTGGCCCAGGGAATGCTGGAGGGCGAGGCGCTGACGGCGTTTGTGAAGCGCAGCACGGAGCGGTTGTAAGCGCCAGGTGGCGCGTGGGTTGAAAACAGGTTGCGCGGAACCTGAACGAACCGCGAAACCTATTTTCAACCTACGCGCCACCTGGCGCTATTCTTTGGTGCCGGGCCGCCCGTTCAGTCGTCGGCCCCTTTGCGCTGGCCCATGTACTGGATGCCGGCCATTGCGGCTTTGGCATCAACGCGCACGCCACCTTTGTCCACGTTCACGCCGCCCGCGCTCACGCGCCCGTTCTTGCCCACTTGCACCCCGCCGGCCTTCACGGTGCCGTTCTTGCTGACACTCACCGGCGCGTCGTAGTCCGACTGGCTCATGCCGAAGCAGTTGATTTTGTTGTTGATGGAAATGCTCACCGACTGTTCGCCCTTGTCGTAGGTCACGCAACCGGACTGCACGACGTAGCCGTTCACGGTTTGCGCCGGGATTTTGTACACCGCCACGTCGTCCATCTTCGAGAACGCCACGGCATAGACCTTGGCCCCCGCCACGAGGTTGCGAATCCAGATTTTTTTGCTGGGCGCGGCTTCCTTTTCGATGACGAGGTCGCTTTCGCCGCCCTTCACGCGGTCGGGGGCCACGAAGGCTTTTTGTTCGTAGGTGCCGGCGATGCTGGCACTTTGGGCCTGGGCCGGGCGGGTCGAGAAGGCCGCAAGCGCGGTCAGGGCGAGGGCCAGCGGGTATCCGATGCTTTTCATGGGAGAGCGGGAAAAGTGGGTTGAAGACGAAGCGTCAGCCCAAGTTACGCCGCAACCAATCGCGGCGTTGTGCGATACTTGGCCGGGCACTTAGCCGCCGAATGGCAAAGCTCGCGCCAGCCCGCGCCAGCCCGCGCAAGGGATAGCCCGCAAGCTCCCGGCGGGGCAAAACATAACCTGCCCGTAACCTGTGCTTCGGGCCGGGTGCAATACATAGGGCTGTAAGGTTTGCCTTCAGCCCCCGCGCAACCTCGCGCCGTTTTACTCTATCACCAGCCGTTGCGTCCGTTGCCACCCGCCGCTGCGGAGTTGCAGTAGGTACAAGCCCGGCGGCAACCCTGGCAGCGGCAGCGTGGCCGTGCCCGCCGGGGCGGCCACTTTGGTTTCGGCCTGCACCACCCGGCCGGTTACGTCGCACAGCGTGGCCCACACGCGGGCGGGGCCGGTGGCGGGCAGGCCGATGTTTACGCGGTCGTGGGCGGGGTTGGGCCACACGTCGGGGCCGGCCCAGGGAGCCGTGGCGGAGCGCAGGGCCAGCGGGGCCGTTTGCAGCAGCACCTCAATCATAAACCGGCCCAGGGCCCCGGCCCGGTAGCGGGGCGGGCGCAAGCCCAGGCGGGCCGTGTCGCCGTGGTCGTAATAATACACGGAATCGCGGGGGGTGGCTTCAAGCTGGGTTTGGAGCGGGTCGTAGGAGTATCTGTTATTGGGGCCGGGGCGGTTGGGCATGATGGCCATGCCCGCAAAAAACGCCCGGCCGCTGGCTCGCACGGATTGCGGCAGCAGGCACGCGAGCCAGGCGTTGCCGTCGGCGGAGGTGATGACGTGGTCGGGCGAGCGGCCCAGCAGGCGGCCGTTTTCATCCAGCACCACGCCGTAGATGGTTTCGCCGGGCGAATACGAGTCGTTGCTCACGAACAGGCGCACTTCGCTCACCAGCGTCGGTTGGCGCAGCGGGAAGCGGGTGAGCAGGGTGCCGCCTCGCGTGGTGCCAGCCCCCGTTTTGTTGAGCGCGTTCAGGTCAAGGTCGAAGGGCAGGCCACGCACGTAGCTCAGGGCGTTGGCCGTAGCGGTGGTAGAGTCGGCTTCGGTGTCGTTGGCCGTGTTTTGGTCGGGCGGCACCTGCACGGCAAAGTAGGCGTAAGTGCCCGCCGCCACGGGTTGGGGCAGGGGCAGCCGCACCCACGTTTGGGCACCGGGGGCTAACGCCGGGATGACCACCGTGTGGCCGCTGCCCGGCATCATGCCCACGCCCGGCACCACCGACACCGGCAAATTGAGCAGCGGCTGGCTGCCCCGGTTGCGTACCAGGGCCCGCACCGGAAACGGCATGACGCAGCTTTGCAGCGCCACCTCGCCGATGCCCTGGGTCAGCACCACGGCCGCGTCGCGGGCGGGCGTGGCGTAGCCCAGGCGCAGGAGGGGCCGCGTCGAGGCCGAGTCCGTCAGTACGGGCGGCAGGGCCGTGCTGTCGGCGCAGCCGTGCCACCAGGGGTTGTAGCGGTAGCCGACCGAGGCCACGTACTGGTGCGGGTAGCGTCGGCTCCGCAGGGGGGCGGCCGTGGTCCATTCGTAGGCCACGTACAGGGCCTGGCCGCCGTAGGCGAAGGGCGTTTGGAAGCGCACGTCGCAGGGGCCGGCCACGGGCACGGTCAGGGGCCCGTCGTACACGAGCTGCATGGGGTTGGGCTGCTGGGCCAGCAGCCGGCTCCAGTTGTCGTTGAGGTGGTACATCCGGTCGGGGCTGTTGCGGAGCCACACCTTCAGGGTGCCGGTGGCGGCGGCGGCGGCCCGGTCGGTGCTGTCCACCTCAAACCCCAGCGACACCAGGGCCTGATTGGTCATCAGGCCGCGTATTTCGTTGGCCATCAACAGCATGGCCACTCGCTCGTAGCGGCTGCCAGTGCGGGGCCCCCGCACGGCCGTAAAATTTGGGAACTGGCTGTAGGGCACGGCCACGGCCGTGGTACCCGCCGGTTGCTGGGCCAAGGCCACCGGCGGCGCGGCCAGCAGCAGCGCCGCCAACAGCACCCACGCCACCGCACCGGCCAAACGCACGAAAATCGTTTTCATAGCAAACGCAAAAGAGATGAGCAAGAAACAGGCTCCGCTGGCCCCTGCCGGGCTAGCGGTTCAGGGTGAGGATACCGCGCCGGTGCCGGGGGTTGCCCTGGCAGTCGGCGTAATCGAGTTGGTAGAAGTATTCGCCGCTTGCGGCCCCGGCCCCGTCCCACTGCGGGGCCGGGCCGCTGCCCTCGAACAGCCGTTGGCCCCAGCGCGAGAACACCCGCAACCGCGCCCCGCCCGCCACCTCGCCCCGTAGCACCGGCCGGAAGGTGTCGTTGAGGCCATCGCCGTTGGGGGTGAAAATGTTGGCCCCCGAAAAGTCGGTTTCGGCGCTCGGTACGGTGATGGTTTGGGTGAGTACCCGGCCGTCGGCCAGCGTCAGGCGCACGGGGTAGGTGCCGCCTTGCGGGTAGCGGTGGGCCACCTGCCGCCCGGCGGCCGTGTTGGCCGGCCCGCTGCCGGGGTCGCCAAAGTCCCAGCGCAGCCCGGTGGGTAGGCCCGCGCTGCTGGCCCAGAACTGCACCGAGTCGCCGGCGCAGCCCACTTCGTGGTTGAGCAGCGGCGGCGCGTAGAGCATATTGGTGATGACGTTGGGCAGCGACCGATACCACCAGAAAAACTGGCCCCACTGGTACTGATAACCTTCCGGCTCCAAACCACAGCCCGCCCCAACTACATTGGGGTATCGAATGATGCCTGCCGCGCTGCGTTGAGGAACGGCCGCGTTTTGATACCATTGCCGGTAGTAAATCTGTCCTATCCAAACGGTACCGTCGGGGGCCAGTTGCATTCCGGCGGGTTCCATAACGTCAAACACAGAGGTCGGGACCGGTAGGTTGGAAACCAAAAACCGCGATGCCGCGATACCGGACGGGCTCGGTTGGGTCAAATCGTATTGCCACACGTCGCCGCTCCGACGGGGTTGTAAAAGTCGTTCAGCCGGTGTGCTTCGTTCGATAGCGTACAGCAAACGCGAGTCGGGCGAGAAAGCGCAAGCATCCACTGCAGTTGCCCCCACTGGTCGGCCATCATCAGCCCGTTGCACCGGCGACCGGGGTGTACGGCGCAGCACCAACTCGTTGCTTACCCGCCCACTGGCGTTGTCAAAATCATACACACAGGTTAGGTATTCATCGGCAATGTTGGTGCGGGCGATGGCTCCGCAGACCAGCCGACGGCCGTTAGCAGAGGCGTTCAAGTGGCTTTCGTCGGGGTATTGCGCTTGGCCCGCCAACGACACAACCGGAGCGGTGCCCACCCCTGTAACGTCAAGCAAAAATGCTTGAAAACCGCGTGTGTCGGGTGTGCGGACAACGACCCAAAAGTCACGGTTGTTGGCATGGCGCACCACGGTCAGATGTCCCTGGGCTGTGTGGGTGATTTGGTGCCCTTTTTCCACCACCGCGCCTTTGCTGCTGTTTCGACGCATATCTACTTTCGCCCACGTTAGCGTATATGCTGGTTCGTTTGGTGAAGAAGTTACGCTCCAGTAAAACAGATAATACTCAAAGTCATTGGCTGGTGCGGGTGCTATGGCTACGGGTTGCCGCCAAATTCTGTCTGACCAATTGCTCGGAGAGGAAACGATGAGGGGCGCACCCGGCATAATGGCCCAAAGGCTATCGTAAACGTACACACCTTGGGATGAAAAAAGCAGGCGGCCCGCCGCGTTTGACAAAGAAGTGTAGGAAGGGTTAAATACGAAAGCGTCGGGGTCAGTGGTGGACTGCTGCAGCATTGGCAGCGGTAACGGTAACGGTGGCCCCGGCCTATTGCGAGTGAACTGAGTGATAATGCCAAAATTGTTTCTCGTGACATCAACAGCCGCACCGTAACACCACGTATTAAATTCGTTTTGTGCTACTGCACTGAACGATAAAAAGCCCGCAATAAAAGTTGGGAATAGTTTCATTTTCAAGACAATTAAAAACGAAAATTACCCGAAGCAAACCAGCGGCCTGCTTCGGGTAACCGAATAATTTATCGCACTTATTCCTTCACCAACCGTTGCGAGGTCAGTTGCTTGCCGTCAAAAAGCTGCACTTCGTACAGGCCCGCGGGCAAAGCTTTCAGGTCGAGGCGCGTTACGCTGCCCCCGGCATTGCCGGTCGTTTGCAACAGGGTACGACCCTGGGCATCGGTCACTTTGGCCCACTCATAGCGCTCGCCGTTGTGCGCCACTATTCGCACCTCGCCCGTGGTGGGGTTGGGATACAGGTCCACGGGCGGAACCAGGCGGTTGCCGACCGGCACCAAGATTTGACACGACCCCACGTTGCGGGTGGTCATCGGCACCAGGTAGTTCATACGGCCGGCGCTGCCGCCGGGGCAGGGGCTTTCAACCGTCACCTGCAAATCGAACCGGTTGGGATAAAAGCCGCTGGCATTGGGTGCTAACGTCACCAAAAAATCAAGTCCGCCCGGTACGGGCTGGGTCACGGCCGTGACGCGGGCACCAACGGGCAGAATGTTTTGGGCAAACGTGCCGAAAAAATTCAAAGGGGTGTAAAACAGGTTCGGGTCGCCGCCGATGCGAATTCGGTTGGCCGCGTCCGAACACCAGAATTTGGGTCCGTTGTTGCCCGTTGGTTGCGCGGGGGTCGGGTTACTGATTTGAAACGTCTGCACCAACGGTTCGCTCAGGCCACTGCAACCGTCGAAGATGGCTTCGGCGCTGACGGTTACGGCCCCGGCGGTGGGAGTACGGAGTAAGATATTGTTCCCTTGCCTGTCGTCTGTTACCGACAGAGCAGTGTTTGTGTTGTCAATTAACACCGTGCCAGAGGGTACGGTGCCCACCAACTTCCAACGGTATTTTGCATTGATAGACCCATTCGACTGGACATCAACCCGCACATTTTTCTCCACCGTCGAGGGGCAATTCCCCCCGCTCAGCGCCATGTTCCGGGGTTGCGCTGCCGCCGCGCTCATGGGCAACACCAGCGTGGTGGCCGCACTTGTTGGCCCGCCGCATATGCTGGGCGGGTTGGTGGCCTGCACCGACACGGTTACGCTGGTGGCGGTAGGCGGCACGTTGCTCAGGTTCAGCGTTACCTGGTTGTTGAAGCCCGTGCCGTTGATGATACGTGCCCCGTTGCTGGCCGTCCAGGTGTAGCCCGTGGCCCCGGTTGCGCCCGCCGTGGTCAGCGCGTAAACCTGGTCGCGGCACAAGGCCGGCGCCGCCGGACTTACCGTGATTGGCTTGGGGGCCAGCGTGTAGTAGGCGATGTCGACGTTGCCGCGGTCGTCGGTAGGCCAAAAAGAGCCGCAGGTGTAGCCGCTGCCCTCAATGCGCAGGCTCTCAATGACCTCACCGGGAGCTGCTGTGTGGGCGAACGTATTGCCATACGCACCAAAATTAGCATTGCCACTGCCGGTGCTGGTTGCTGAATTCAAGTTGCTCTGGTTGGCGGAGTTCTGATACGAAGGCACCCGGTCGTAGAGGTAAAACCGTACCAGCGAGGAACTCGCCCTCGAGAAGGGCAGGAAGCCTTGCGCCCATTCCTCGATGTACTGGTTGCCCGCCACGGTTGTGTACTTCAGCGTGTACCGGTAAGGGGGCCGGCTCATGGTGAGTCCGTTGCCGGCACAGCTGCTCTTGAACTCGAAGATGTACGGCTGCCCCGCTACGGTGTTGGCCGATACGTCCACCGGGTTAGGGCACAGCGAAAGGTTGCCCGCATAATAGGACGAGAAGCCGATGCCAGGGGCCTGCCCGTTGAAGTAAAGCCGGCCGTCGGCTGCCGGAGCAGCGGCACCGGTCGGGTTGGTTACGGCATTAGCCCTTTGCACAGCCTGAGCATTACCTTGTTCGGGCATGACCAGGCTAGCGGCTAACAACATTGAGAACAAGGGTTTTACCCCCCCCCATTTCATCATTAAATTGGTAAAGTTTTTCATTTTTTGCGGGTCGTACAAGTGTTTGGATAGGTAATGTTACGAACGAAAATTTTAATTTTGCGAAACCTGTCTTCACCCTACGCGCCACCGTGCGCTAAACTGGCTTCGCGTTCCGCGCCACCACAAACATCCGGTCTCCAAACCGCCCCGTCAGCTTGTTGAGCCAGTACGTGGGGTACTGCCCGGCGAGTTTGGCGGCTTTTTCCATCAGGCTGCCGCCGAGGCGGATGTGCCGGGGCGGCTTGACGGGGTTTCGCAGCTCTACCAACTCAAAGCCTTGCGCGTTAAGCAGTTTGGTGATGGTGGCGGGCGTAAATTCGTAGAGGTGATAGGGCGGAATGTCCATCCGGCGCTCTTTGCCCAGCAGGCCGTAGGCAGCAAAACCCAGGCGCACCGCGGGCAGGTTGAGCACGGCGGGCAGGGCCAGCACCAGCAGCCCGCCCGGCTCCAGAATGCGGTGGAATTTGGCCAGCGTAGCGGCCGGCGACAGCAAGTGCTCCAGCACGTCGCCCATGTAGGCCAAGTCGAACTGGTTTTCGTGGAAATCTTCGGTGGTTTCGATGTTGCCGGTCACCACGGGCAGGTGCAGCTCGCGGCGGGCGAAGTCGGCGGCGTGGACCGATATTTCGAGGCCGTGGGTCGTCCAGCCCAGGGCTTGCAGGCTTTTGAGGGTGTAGCCGGGGCCGCAGCCTACTTCGAGGTAGCGGAAGGCCCGGCCGGGGTACCTGGCCAGAATGTAGTCGGTGAATTTATCGGGCCGCAACTCGTTCAACGCCTGGTTTTTCTGCCCGTCCTCGATAAACTTTACTTCTTGCTGGGTACGGTCGTAATTGGGCCGCTCGGTGAAGTAGTCTTTGCCGTACAGGCGCTCTAATTGGGCCGGCGTGGGCTGGGGGTCGAGAAACATCAGAGCGCAGCGGCGGCAGCGGGTGCCGCGCAGCCGCTGGCCCTCAAACTCGTAGTAAAATGGCAGCGGCCGGAATTCGGAGCCGCCGCAAAGGTCGCAGGTACGCATGGGTGCAAAGTACGGGGAGCGCGGGGCGGGCAACCCGATTGGCTGACCCAGGTTGCGGGCCTTTGGTCCGAAAGCCCGGAAAACACCGCCCGTCCGCACTGCCGGTGGCCCCAACCAACTTACCGAACATTCTCACAGGCTTTTATCCTTGCAACCAGCAGGTTGCAAATTAATCAAGCATCCCTTGCTCCTGCGCCGCTACGTGAAGCAGGAGCAACAATTTCACGCCGTAACATCGTCGGCTTCGCCTGCCAGGCCCTGCGTCAGCACGTTCTTGATGAACTGCTTCTCGTAGTGACGGTTGCGGCGTTCGCCTCGGGCATTGGCCCGTTTGCTCTGGCGCTTGTCCACCACAATTTCGCCCAGGCGGTTCAGGTCGTCAATCTTCTGAAAGTCGTTGGGCGAATTGCGGCGCGGCATGGTTGTTTTTATTGTTGAATTGCTGAATTGTCAAATTGTTTGGGGGTTCCGCCTGTTGGTTTTCACAGCACTCATCAGCAGCCAACGGGCGGAACCCCCAAACAATTTGACAATCCAAAATTTTGACAATTTACCCGAACACCTGCCACACCAGCAACGCCGCCGCATAGGCCAGCCCCGTCATGTACACGAGTTGCCCCAGGGGCCAGCGCCAGCTTTTGGTTTCGCGGTACGTGACGGCCAACGTGCTCATGCACTGCATAGCAAACACGTAAAACACCAGCAACGACATGGCCCGCGCCGGCGTGAAAAACGGCTGGCCGTCCGGCCCGCGCTCGGCCCGCAGCTTGGCCTGCACCGTGCCCAAATCGGCCTCCTGCCCCACGCTGTAAATCGTGCTCATCGTGCCCACAAACACCTCGCGGGCTGCAAACGAAGTGAGCAGGGCAATACCGATTTTCCAGTCGAAACCCAGCGGGCGGATAACCGGCTCGATGCTGCGCCCGAAAATGCCGGCGTAGGAGGTTTCGAGGCGGGCAGCGGCCACGCGGCGCTCCGTGCGTTGTAGCAGCTCAGCGTCGCCCCCGCTAACAAGGCCCGCCTCCGGGCTTCGGCTGCGGCTGGCCGCCTCTTCCAATCGCACCTTTTTCTCGGCCTCTGCTTGTTGATTGCCCGGCCCGTAGGTGGCCAAAGCCCACAAAACAACCGAGATGGCCACAATTACCTGGCCCGCCGACCACACAAAGGCCCGCACTTTCTGGTAAATGGTGAGGGCTACGTTTTTCCAGCGGGGCCACTTGTACACCGGAAACTCCATGATAAAGTAGCTGCGCTCGCGGGCTTTGAGGAGCTTTTTGAGCACCCAGGCCGAGCCCAACGCCGCGCCCAACCCCAGCAGGTACAGCCCCATCAGCACCACGCCGCGCAGGTTGAACACGGCCAGCACCGGCGCGTCGGGCACCACCAGCGCCACCAGCACCGTGTACACCGGAATGCGGGCCGAGCAGGACATGAGCGGGGTCACAAAAATCGTAATCATGCGGTCTTTCCAGCTCTCGATGGTGCGGGCCCCCATGATGGCCGGCACCGCACAGGCCAGCCCCGAAATGAGCGGCACCACGCTCTTGCCACTCAGCCCGAAAGGGCGCATTAGCTTGTCCATCAAAAAGGTAACGCGGGCCATGTAGCCGGTTTCCTCCAGCACGGCCAAAAAGCCAAACAGCAGCGCAATCTGCGGAATGAAGATGAGCACGCCGCCCAGCCCGGCCAGCACGCCTTCCGTCAGCAGCCGCACCAGCGGCCCCGAAAACCGCGCCTGAATGGCCCCGCTCAGCGCCCCAATGCCCCGGTCGATGAGGTCCATCGGGTATTGCGCCCAGGTAAAAACCGCCTGAAACAGCAAAAACAGGATGGCCAGAAAAATCAGGTAGCCGCCCACCCGGTGCGTCAGCACTTTGTCGATGCGGTTGCTGACGGGCTCGCGGGTTTCGGTGCGCGTCACGGTCACGGTTTCCAGCAAAATCTCGTTGATGCGCTGGTAGCGGGCAATGGTTTCCTGGGCCTGCCGGGCGGTGGCGTCGAAGCCGTGCTGCGCCACCAGCTCCACGACGTGCGCCCGGTCGTCGGCCGTCAAAAAGCCGACGTGCCGGTACTGCTGCGCGTAGTGCAGCGCCAGGTAGTCGTTGTGCAGGTTGAAGTAGTAGCGCAGGTGCCGCACCAGTGGCAGCAAGGTTTCGTCGGGCCACCAAAACAGGCCCGCCGGGCACGTCGCCAGCCGCTCGGCCATCACAATTTTAAGGGCCGCCACGCCGCTGCCGCTCCGGGCGTTCATCGGCACAATGGGCACCCCTAGCTCGCGTTGCAGGGCCGCTACGTCGATGGTTACGCCGTGGCGGGCGGCCACATCGGTCATGTTCAGGGCCAGGATGGCGGGCAAGCCCAAATCGACGACCTGCGTAAACAGCAGCAGGCTGCGGCGCAGGTTGCTGGCATCCACCGTCACGACCACAAAATCGGGGTAGTTGGGCGCGGCCCGGTCGTAGAGCAAATCGGTGATGACCTGCTCGTCCAGGCTCTTGGGGTAGAGCGAGTAGGTGCCCGGCAAATCCACAATTTCGGCCCGGCGGCCGGGGGCGAGCTGCGCCCAGCCGCTCTTGCGGTCCACGGTCACGCCGGGGAAGTTGCCCACTTTCTGGTTGAGGCCGGTGAGTTGGTTAAAGAGCGACGTTTTGCCTGAATTGGGGTTGCCAATCAGCGCAATGCGCAACGGCCGGTCGGCCGCCGGGGCGACCGGCAGTGGCGGGGCCGAGGCTGCCAACGTCGTGGACACCCTACGGTTTGAGGGTGATGGTGGCCGCTTCACTCTGCCGCAACGAGAGCGTGTACTCATTGTCGCCCAGCACCAGCATCAGCGGGTCGCCGAGGGGGGCACGGCCACTTAAGCGCACCTGTACGCCCGGTACGCAACCCATTTCCAACAACTTAAGGGCCATCGTGGGGTCTTCGAGGCAGCAGATGGTACCGGTTTCGCCCACGCGCAGGCTGCCCGCCGTGCGACGTACGGCAGCGGCGGTAGCAACGGGGCGGCGGAACAATGACATCATGCAACAGGCGGCAAACCCCTTATTTAGAAACAATGTAAACAAAGGTACGGTGCTTTCTTAAAAACATTCGCCCTCAAATCGGCCAGATTGAGCCTTCGTAACATTAAATCAATCCCGTTGGCCGCCGAGTTGTTGTTGCTACCAATATTTTCCGATAACTTTCGGGCTGCAAATTATCCTGCCGCCCCCACCTTCCTTTCTGCTATGACCACACGCGTACTTTTAATTGCATTATTCCTAGCTGCCCTGGGGCGGTCAGGGCTGGCGCAAGTGGCCCAGCTTAAAGGCGTGGTGGTGGATAAGGACACCAAAGAACCCCTGCCATTCACGTCAATCGGGCTCAAAGACGAGCAGATAGGGGCCCTGACCAACGAACACGGCCTTTTCATCGTGCCCGCGCCCACCAAGGCCGACCACGACACGCTGCTCATCACGGCCCTCGGCTACAACCGCCGCGCCATTGCCGTGAAGCGGGGCGTGAGCCTGGAAAATCTGGTGATTGAATTGCCCCGACGGGCCATTGCCCTGCAAGGGGTGACGGTACAGTCGGGCAAAATAAAAAATCTGGGCCTCGGTTCCCGCGAAAACACGCCGGGCGAAGGGATGATACAGGGCCTGCCGGGGAGTCAGTACGCATTTTTCGTGAAGAATGACAAGCAAAAAAAGCTCGGCAACGTGCGAACGGTGTCGTTCTACATCGGCGAGCACGGCTTTCCGCGCGAGCCGTTCCGGGTGCGGATTTACAAGGCCGACGGCAACTACAACGCCCCCAACACCGACCTGCTCACCGAGAACGTCATCGTCTCGGCCCCGGCCGGCGGGCAGTGGTACACCGTCGATTTAACGCCCTACAACATCGTGGCCCCCGAAGAGGGCTTTTTCGTGGCAATGGAGTGGGTGGTGAGCGGTGACAAGTTCTTCGCTACCAACTTCATGGACAACTACACGCCCTACGGCCAGATTATGCGCCCCACCTACGAGTTCAAGGAGTCGCGCACCTGGAACTACACCATCGGCCGCGGCTGGAATCTCATCACGGCTGCCAACCAGAACGGCCTGCGCTACAACGCCATGATTAGGGCCGAGGTGGACATGATTAAGGGAAAGTAATTGTTTGGGCGTTTAATTACTTAATTGTTGGCCGTTAAACGAAACACTCGTTGAACGGCCAACAATTTAACAATTAAACAATTTAATAATTAAGCAACTATTTTATATTGACAATCCATTCGCGCATGGCTTCTTGCGCGGCGGGCGAAAAAGTAGGCTTCATCTCGCCGTTGAGCATTACCCATTCGGCTTTGGGAGGTTGGAAAAGATGGTTGACTCCGACAATGTGCTTGACGATGACGTTGTGATTGACACTTTTCAACTCGTTGTAAACGAGGTCGAGGTGCTGGGCGGCGGGCGTTTCGGTGTCGAGGGCACCAGCCATGAGCAGCACCGGGCAGGCCACTTGGTCGAGCGTGGCAATGGGGTCGAAATTAAGAAAGTAGCGCTTGGCAGGCGACAAAAACGCGGCGGCGGCGCTACGGGCGGCGGCGGGGTCAAGGGCATCGTCGTCTTGGCGCATCATATTGGCCACGATGGCCGATGCCTGCTGCGGCGTACTCTGCCGGATGATGTCGTACATCGTGCGCTGCCGGTCGTAGCGGGCGGCCGTGGTGGCGGGGTCGGTGTTTTTGGCTTTTAGCGCGTCGGCGTATTGGTGCAGCAGCGTTTGCTGCCCGGGCAGGCCGTAGGGGGCCAGTGCCACCACAAAAGCCGGCGGCAGGGCTTGGCCCGCCGTGAGCAAGGCCACGTTGGCCCCTTCGCCGTGGCCCACCACCCCGATGCGGTTGATTTTGATTTCGAGCCGGGTTCGCAAAAAATTCAGGGCGGCGTGTACGTCAGTCGTGCGCTGGGCCAGGGTGCCGGCCTGGGGCTGGCCGTCGGGCTGGCGGCCCGCGCCGGGGTCATCGAAGCGCAGCACGGCCACGCCGCGGCGGGTGAGGTAGTCGGCAATGGCCCCCAGCAGGGGGTAGTTGTCCACGGTTCCGTTGCGGTTTTGAGGGCCGGCATCGGCCACCAGCACCACGCCCGGAAACGGCCCCGGCCCGGCCGGCACCGAAAACGTGCCGTTCAACGTGAGGCGCGAACTCGGGTTGCTAAACACCACCTCTTCCTCGCGGTAAGGCGGGGTGAGGCGGCCAGCGCCCGTTACGATGCTGGGCATGGGCGAGTGGCGCAGCCGCATGGGCGTTTGCACCCCGGCCCGCGTCCAGGCACCCGTCAGTTGGGTCGAGTCGGCCTGGTAGCGTGCCCGGTAGCGACTTTCGATTTCGGGCATATTGAAGAGCACCGAATCGCCCCGGACCGTTACTTCGGTGGCCAGGCGGCTCACGCGCTGGGCTGGCACGTCGAGCGCCGCAAAATAAGCCCCGCCGGCCAGCGGCACGATGCTGATGGTGAGGTCAAGTTTGCCGCCCAACACTTTCAGGACCCCCTTCCAAAGGCCGCTCAGCGGGAGGCGGGCCGTATCGGCCGGGGGGGTGGGCAGGCCAGTACGGTCGACCCCGGAAGAAAGCGGAGGCGTTGGGGTTGCGGCCGATGCAGCGAACAGCCCTGAGGACCCCGGCGCAGCCCCGATTGAAAAAAAAAGTACTAGGGCGCAGGTCCCGGACATTAACTTTACCATTGTAATCTTAAAAAACCCGCCCGGCATTTTAGGGGCAAGTTAGCGGCTGGCATCTAAACGCGGCCGTCGCTTAGCGCCGGGTTGCACATTGGCCTGGGTGCCAGCTTCTGGCCGCTGGGCAAATAATCAGACGCAATCTTGGATTAATTATGCGATTTGATTTTGGCCCGAAACTTGGTAAATGCCACCCAACTGAACCGTGGGGAACTTATTTGACGATTAGTCAAACCTACGAATCACCGCGCTTGCATTGACTGTTAATATGCACCCCGACGGGAATCGTTGATTTGTTTGTTGGTTGAATGATAAAAGAAAATTGTCACCGCTGGGCCAATCCTGTGCTTTTTAACTTTGACCAAGCACCGCAGCCCAGCAACCTGGGGTGAAGCAGGGTCGGGTTTTCATGCGAAGAAACCGAATAGTTTTTGCGTTGCTTTGCATATTTGTTGCATATTTTTTCGGACTATCCACTTCGGTGGTCCATAACCTTGTAAATTTGTGGGCCACCACCCAATTTCTTGCCCGATAGCTATGGTTACTCGCCTACTTCTCTGCTTGGTTGTTTTGATGTCGTTGGTTTCGGGCGTTCGCGCCCAGGAGAACCGCATCACCGGCCGCGTGGTGGATGCCCAAACCAAAGACCCCGTGCCCTTTGCCTCCATTGCCCTGCGCGAGGAGGGCACCGGGGCGCTGACGAACGAATACGGCTATTTTCAGTTGGCGGGCCTCGAAAAGAGCAACCAGGATTCGCTCTTCGTCATCACGCTGGGCTACGAGCGCCGCGCCATCCTCATCAAGCGCGGGGCCACCGAGGACCTCATCATCGAACTTAAAAAGCGTGTCATCGCCCTGGCCGACGTGAAGGTGCAGGCGGGCAAGGTAAAAAACCTGGTGCTGGGGGCGAAGTCGAACACGCCGGGCGAAGGGATGATACAGGGCCTGCCGGGGAGTCAGTACGCGTTTTTCGTGAAGAACGACAAACAGAAGAAGCTGGGCAACGTGCGCACGGTGTCGTTTTACATCGGCGAGAACGGGTTTCCGCGCGAGCCGTTCCGGGTGCGGATTTACAAGGCCGACGGCAACTACAACGCCCCCAACACCGACCTGCTCACCGAGAACGTCGTGGTGTCGGCCCCCGGCGGCGGGCAGTGGTACACGATTGATATGCTGCCCTACAACATCATCGCCCCCGAAGAAGGCTTTTTCGTGGCGATGGAGTGGATTGTGGGCGGCGATAAGTTCTACACCACCAACTTCATGGACAACTACACGCCCTACGGCCAGATTATGCGCCCCACGTTCGAATTTAAAGAGTCGCGCACCTGGAGCTATACCATCGGCAAGGGTTGGAACCTGCTGACGCTGGCCAACGGTTCGGGCCGCCGCTACAACGCCATGATTAAAGCCGAGGTGGATATGATAAAATAAGGCTTGAGGGTTGGCGACAGCTTTTCCTTTGACTTTAAGCCGGATAGAAAAGGAGGGTGGCCTTGTTGTGGCTACGCTCCTTTTTTCGTTGAAGCTGTGTAGGAAGTCGGCGTTGGTGCGGGCGGG
>JANYFQ010000380.1 GCA_025362615.1 Hymenobacter sp.
CGCTCATTTCGAGGCGGGCCAGCTCACAGGCCTTGCCGAGGCCCACAATGCCGGGCACGTTGAGGGTGCCCGAGCGCATGCCGCGCTCGTGGCCGCCCCCGTCCATCTGGGCGGTCACCTTCACCCGTGGGTTTTTGCGGCGTACGTAAAGGGCACCCACGCCCTTTGGACCGTACATTTTGTGGGCCGTAAAGGCCATGATGTCGATGCCGTCGGCGATGACATCGACCGGAATTTTACCCACGGCCTGGGTGCCATCCGTCATGAACAAAGCGCCGTGGCTGTGGGCAATGCGGGTGATTTCGCGGATGTTGTTAATCGTGCCCGTCTCGTTGTTGCCGTACATGATGGTCACGAGAATCGTCTCGGGGGTCATAGCGGCTTCCAGCTCTTCAAGGCTGATGAGGCCTTTCTCGTCGACGGGCAGGTAAGTGACCCGGCCGCCCAGCTTCTCGATGTGCTTGCAGGTATCGAGCACGGCCTTGTGCTCGGTGGTGGCCGTGATGACGTGGTTGCCCTTCTGGCTGTACATCTCGAACACGCCCTTGATGCCCAGGTTATCGGACTCGGTTGCGCCCGAGGTGAAGATGATTTCCTTCGCGTCGCAGTTGATGAGCTTGCCGATTTGCTCGCGGGCGTAGTCCACGCCTTCCTCGGCGGCCCAGCCGAAGGGGTGGTTGCGCGAAGCCGCGTTGCCGAATACGTCGGTCAGGTAGGGCATCATGGCCTCCAGCACACGCGGGTCGAGGGGCGTAGTGGAGTTGTTGTCGAGGTAAATGGGGAGCTTCAGCATTGCGCGTGGCGAAATTGCAAAGTGGTAAACCAATGAATGACCGGTCGGCCCTTAGAACACGGTTCGGGGGCAATCAGTTTTCTTTGGTCCCACAAAAGTAGACACAATCTAAATAGGGAAATGCGCCGACTTCCGGCAACGCCACAAAATGCCCGGTAAAACCGGATTTTCTGCCTGTTCAGCGGCATTTCCACCCAGAACCCCCACCCATGATTACCAACCTCGAACACCTCGGCCTAGCCGTGCACAACCTTGAAGCGGCAACTGCGCTTTACACCACGCTGCTCGGCGCGGCACCCTACAAGAAGGAGCACGTAGTTAGCGAGGCCGTGGATACGGTTTTCTTTCAGGTAGGCGGCTCGAAGATTGAACTGCTGGCCGGCACGTCGCCGGACAGCGCCATCACGAGATTTCTGGCCAAAAAGCCGGAGGGCATTCACCACGTCGCCTTTGAAGTCGATGACATTCGGGCCGAGATGGCGCGGCTGAAAGGGGAGGGCTTCGTGTTATTGAATGAGGAGCCCAAATATGGGGCCGATAATAAGCTGGTGTGCTTCGTGCACCCTAAAAGCGCGGCCGGCGTACTGGTGGAGCTCTGCCAATCACGGATTTAATCGGATTTTTGGGATTTCACGGATTATTTGTTGCGCTGGCTTGCTGGTTTTTGCGGCGAAGAATAGGGTTTGCGAACGAGGATTGGCGGAGTTCTGGAGTTAAATCAACCACCTCTGGGCAGCGGTTATCTTTGCCCGACTGCCGGCAAATGGCTAAACTTGTGGCCAACCCGCAAGCAGGCAGCAAAATGCACCGGCTGCTAAACCGGCCAACCAAGTAATGCGTGAAATCCGATGAATCCGACTAAATCCGTGATACGGGAAGTAGATGCTGCCGTTGATGCGCTGCTGATGCAGCAAGTCATTCTGTACCCGACCGATACCGTGTGGGGCGTGGGCTGCGATGCCGAAGCGCCGCCCGCCGTGCAGGCCCTGTACAAGCTCAAGGGCCGCGAGGCTGGCAAGCCTAGCATCGTGCTGGTGGCCGATTTGGCCATGCTGAAACGCTACGCCGCCGAAGTGCCGACGGAGCTGGAAGCCCTGCTGGCCACCGACACGCGGCCGACTACGTACATTTTGCCCGCCAGCCGGGCCGTGGCCAGGGAATTGGTAGCGCCAGACGGCACCGTGGGCCTGCGCGTGGTGAAGGACGAGTTCTGCCACAAAGTGGTGCGGCGGCTGGGCCACGGGCTGGTATCGACTTCGGCCCACAAGGCCGGCGAGCCCACCCCGGCCGTGTACGCGGAAGTGGACGCGGCCATCGTGCGCGGGGTCGACCACGTGGTGAGCTGGCGGCAGGACGACGCTGCCCGCACCGCCCCCTCGCGGGTGCTGCGGCTGGGGGCCGGCGGGCAGCTGGAAGTGGTGCGCGAGTAGGCGC
>JANYFQ010000472.1 GCA_025362615.1 Hymenobacter sp.
AGCGGGAGATGTTCTGGGCCGAGCTGGGCTCCACGTTTTCCAGCTTCACCTGGCGGCGCAGGTAGGCGGGCGTGTCATATTGGCTCACCGCTTCGGGCGGCAGGCCGTTGCTGAGCTCCTGCAAGCGGCGACGACGCTCCAGGGCCTGGGCATCCATGGCTGGGCGCGGGCGGTGGACCTCGGCACCGGCGGCGGGCGCAGGGGCGGCGGCGCTCGACGTGAGCACGGGCTCCGTGGGGGCGCTGGCCGGGATGCCGGCCAGCGGCGGCGCGTTGTGCGCCGACGGGCCATTTAGGTCAAACGTCACGCGGGCGGGCTCCGGCGCGCCGAAGCTGGGCACGAACGGGGCCGAAGTAGCCGCTGCATTGGGGGCTACTTCCGGCCGCGAAGCCTCCGCTGCCGGGGCCGGGGCGACTAGCGGCTCGGCACCGACGCCGCCCACGGCGGGCGTGGTGATGGAGTGCGCGTCGCGGGCGAAACCCGTGGCAATCACTGTCACGCGGATGCTCTGGCCCAACGACTCGTCGATGCCGTGGCCGAAAATCATTTCGGCATCTTGGCCGGCTTTCTCCTGGATGTACTCCGTGATTTCCGTCAGCTCGTCCATTTCCAGCTCGTGGTCGGCCCCCGACATGATGGAAAGCAGGATGCGCTGCGCCCCGTGAATGTCGGTGTTGTTGAGCAGCGGCGAATTCAGGGCTTCCTCGGCGGCGCGACGGGCGCGGTTTTCGCCGTCGGTCACGCTGCTGCCCATCACGGCGGCCCCGCTGTCCTTCATCACCGTTTTCACGTCCTCAAAGTCCACGTTCACGTCGGCCGTCACCGTAATGATTTCGGCGATGGACTTGGCGGCCGTGGTCAGCACGGTGTCGGCCTTGGCGAAGGCCGCCCCCATCGTCAGGTTGCCGTAAATCTGCGGCAGCTTGTCGTTGAGAATCACCAGCACCGTGTCGCAGTGCTCGCTCAGAGCCTTGATGCCTTCTTCAGCCTGCTGGCGCTTCTTCTTGCCCTCGAACATGAACGGGGCCGTTACAATGCCCACCGTGAGGATGCCCAGCTCCTGCGCCACCTGCGCAATCACGGGGGCCGCGCCGGTACCGGTGCCGCCGCCCATGCCGGCCGTGATGAAGAGCATTTTGGTGCCTTGGTTCAGCAGGTCGCGGATTTGCTCCTTGCTTTCGATGGCCGCCTGCCGGCCGCGCTCGGGCTTGGCCCCCGCGCCGAGTCCCTCGGTGAGGTCGATGCCAATTTGCAGCTTATTGGGCACCGTAGAGCTTTGCAGCGCCTGTTGGTCGGTGTTGCAGATGATAAACTCCACGTCCTTGATGCCCTGCTTGTGCATGTGCTTCACGGCATTGGAGCCACCGCCGCCAACCCCAATCACCTTGATGATGGACTTGCTCTGGGCGGGAATATCGAATTTGTAATTCATATTTTTGAATTATAAATTATGAATTATGAATTATGAATTACAATTAGCCCGGTTTTCTCTGGCCAATTCATAATTCATAATTTATGATTCATAATTATTTTCCTAGTAGGATTTATCGTCGTAATCGTCAATCAGCAGCCCTTTGGTGCGGGTGATGATGTCCTTGAAGAAGCGACTGGCGGCACCGGGCTCCTTAACCTTGGCGGGCAGTGGCGCGGGCACCGGAGCCGCCGACGTAGCCGCACGGGTTTCCACGGGCACGGAGGCAGCCGGAGATACGGGCGCAACCGCTGGGGCCGCGTAATACGACGGGGCGGCCACCGACTCCACTTCGTAGCTGGGGCGCGACACCTGCCGCTCGTCGAGCGAGTGGTAGCCCGACAGCACGAGGCCCACGGTAGTGGCGTACATCGGCGACTTTACGGCCTCGATGCGGCTTTTGCCGAGGTGCTGGTTGGGGTAGCCGATGCGCGTGTCGAGGCCAGTGATGTACTCGGTGAGCTGCTCTAAGTTCTGAAGCTGCGAGCCGCCGCCGGTGAGCACGATGCCCGCCGAAAGCTTGTCGTGCAGGCCCATGCGGTAGATTTCGGCATACACCAGCTCCATAATTTCCGACATACGGGCCTCGATGATGTAGGCCAGGTTCTTGAGCGACACCTCCTTGGGCGGG
>JANYFQ010000535.1 GCA_025362615.1 Hymenobacter sp.
CGAATGGGCATCAAGCACCGTCAGCATTCAACCCTCAACGCCCGCGTCGCCGCGCCCACGCGCCCGCCGCCAGCGCCAACCCAACCCCCACGCCCGCCACCAGCAGCCAGGGCTGCAGCGGCGCGGGCGGCACCGAGCGCAGCCCGGTGGTGTCGGCCGTGGCCGGCTGGTGGGCGTAACGGCCGGTGGCGGGGCGGGCCAGGGTGTCGAAATCCGCCGCCAGACGCTGGAGCTGCGCCTGCAGCTCGGCCCCGTGCATGGGGGTGCCGTGGCCGGTGGCGGCCACGGCGGGGGCCAGCGCGGCCAGGGTCTGCACCGAGGCGCGGGCCGCGTCCCAGTCGGGGGTGAAGTAGGCGGGCGGGCCGTGAACCTCCTGGGCTTGGGTGAGCGTGGCCCAGCCCGACTCGCCGCGCACCGTCGTGAAGGCGTCGCCGGCCACGAGCAGGCGGCCGGCTTCGCGCCAAAGGGCTACGTGCCCGAAGGCGTGGCCGGGCGTGTGCAGCCAGCGCCAGCCCGGCAGGCCGGGCACGGTGCCATCGGGCGGCAGGGCCTGCACGCGGGGCCGGAAGTCGTAGGCGTGGTGCGGGTACAGGAACGACGACCACGCCATCAGCCCGCCGCCGGCCAGGGGGTCGGGGGCGGGGTAGGCCGAGCGGCCCGTGAGGTAGGGCAGCTCCAGCGGGTGCGCGAACACCGGCACGGCGGGCCAGGCGGCCAGCAGGCCATCGAGCGCCCCTACGTGGTCGAAGTGGCCGTGGGTGAGGACGACGGCCACCGGCGGCACCCCGGCCCCAAAGGTTTCGGCGGCGTGGGCCATGATTTTGGCCGCCGAGCCGGGCAGGCCCGCGTCAATCAGCACCCAGGCCGCGCCGGTGGGGGCCGCGCCGGGGTCGTGGGCGAAGTAGAGGTTCACGAAGGCGTCGCGCAGGCGGTAGAGGCCGGGCACAACGGGGCCGAAGGCCGGGACGGTGCCCCGGCGGCTGTGGTTGGTGAGCATGGAGGAAAGGGGAAAGAAGTAGAAAGGAAGGACCGGGCCGGCAGCAAACCGCCCCGCCCGTTGGTACGGGCGGGGCGGGGGCAGGGGTTGCTTCGGTGCGGATTTTTGGGGCTGATTAGGGCGAAGGCAGGGGCGAACTACCAGGTCTGCATCGGGCCCCAAACCCCTTGCCGCCGCCCGCCGCGCCGGCGGGCTAGAGCCGGAAGTTCACCGCAAAAATTACCCGGTCTTCCGTGTCGCGCAGGTCGGGGGCGTAGTTTTTGGGCAGCACCTGGTCGGCGTAGCCGGTGGGCGAGGTGGTGCCGCCGGGGCCGGCAAAGTAGGGCACGTTGGCCGAGCGGTGCAGGTACTCGAAGCGGAAGGTCACGAAGTCGTTGGGCATGATGTCGAAGGTGCCCGTAAATTCCTGGGCCGTGAGTTTGCTGGCATCGGCATCGGTAAAGCCCACCACCGAGGGGTTGAAGCTCAGGTAGCGCGAGGGGTTTTTTACGAAGCCCACGCGGGTGGTGAGGGCCAGCTTGTTTTTGGCAAACCACAGCCGGTTGGCCAGCGACGAGCCGACCAGGTAGTTGTCCTGGCGTTTCACGTCGGCCCCGGCCGCGTCGGTGCCGCTCTGGAAGCCGTAGTGCGTATTCAAACTAAGCGCGGCCTGGGTGATGCCGTGCAGCGGCCCTTTTTTGTCCTTGTGGTAGTAGCGGGCCACGATAGAATTGTCGTGGTGAAAGCGCACGACGCTGGGGTAGGCCGCCCGGCCCCGCGCCACGCTGTCGGTGCCGGGGCGCGCGTCGTTGCCGTAGTAAAAGTTGGCCACGAGTTGCAGGTTCTCGCTGGGCCGCCAGTAGTTGGAGTTGCCCAGGGCGGGCTGCCGGTTGAAGGTGTTGTACGTCTGCCAGCCGTTCATCACCCATAGCTCGGTTTTGAATTTTTTGCTCGGATAAAACTGCGCCCGCGCGCCCTGAAAATAAAACGGCGTAAAGTCGCACACCAGTGAGCGTTGGTAGTTCCAGTTTTCCTGGGTCACGTAGCTTTCCAGGCCGATGTAGCTCATGAAAATGCCCATCTCCAGGTTCAGGCCGTGGGCCACGTTGAAGTGGTAGCCGGCGGCGGCTTCGCGGATGAATTTGAGGTTGTTGCCCGTGATGCCGGTGCCCGCGTTCAGGCCGTTGGCCCCGGTGCTGCTGCCCGTGTTGCGCCCGCGCAGCACCGAGCCGTCGGTTTCCTG
>JANYFQ010000631.1 GCA_025362615.1 Hymenobacter sp.
TGTTCTCCGGGTTCAGGCTTTTCAAAATACCTTTGCAGCCTCATTTTACGCGGGCTGCCGGCCCGCTTCCGCATGGACCCCAACCTTCCCGAAGTCATTCGCACCGTTCCGTTGCAGTATTACGTGCTGTTCGCGACCGTCTTGTTCGCCATCGGCGTAACCGGGGTGCTGCTGCGGCGCAACGCCATCATCATCTTCATGTGCGTCGAGTTGATGCTCAACGCCGTCAATATTCTGCTCACGGCTTTCTCGGCCTACCGCGCCGACCCCAACGGACAGATTTTCGTGTTCTTTATCATGGCCGTTGCCGCCGCCGAAGTCGCCGTCGGCCTGGGTATTATCGTCATGATATACCGCAACTTCCAGAACACCGACGTTAATCTGCTCAGCCGCCTGAAGTGGTAGGTTAAATTGTTTGATTGTTGCATTGCCTAATTGTTGGTCGTTCTGGGTTGGCCGTTTTGAGTTGGCCGTTCTGGGATATGTCCCGCAGTGGGCGCAGTGCCGTTCAAAGGCCATATGAGCAACAATTAAACAATTAAACAATTAAACAATTAAATAATAATGGAAACTGTTTTGCCTGGTGCTTCGGCTCCTTACTCTACCTTGCTTTACGTCCTTATTCCGGGCCTGCCTTTTCTGGGTTTTTTGCTGAACGGCTTACTGAACCGCCGGCTGCCGGCTACCGTAGCGGGCCTGCTGGGCAGCGCTACGGTGCTGGGTTCGTTTCTGATTTCGGTCGTCCTGTTTCTTAACTTTCAATACCAATATACCGTCAATTTATTCGACTGGATTACGGTAGGTTCGTTGCAAATACCGTTCAGCTACCAGATTGACCAGCTCAGCCTGATAATGTTGCTGCTCGTGACGGGCGTGGGCTTCCTCATCCACGTGTACAGCATCGGCTACATGGCGCACGATGCCAACGTGGGCAAGTTTTTTAGTTTCCTGAATCTCTTCGTGTTCAGTATGTTGGTGCTCGTGATGGGCGGCAACTTTGTCATTCTCTTTATCGGTTGGGAAGGCGTGGGGCTGTGCTCCTACTTGCTCATCGGCTTCTGGAACACCAACACCGACTACAACAACGCCGCCAAAAAAGCCTTCATCATCAACCGCATCGGCGATTTGGGCTTCCTGCTCGGTATCTTCCTCATCTACCTCACCTTCAATTCGGTGCAGTACGGTGAGGTGTTCCAAAAAGCCAGCCTGGGCGAGTTTGGCACCTACGGCGCGGGCGTTTGCACGGCCATCACGCTGCTGCTGTTTGTGGGCGCAATGGGCAAATCGGCGCAGTTGCCGCTCTACACCTGGCTGCCCGATGCCATGGCCGGTCCCACGCCGGTTTCGGCCCTCATCCACGCCGCTACGATGGTGACGGCTGGCGTGTACATGGTGCTGCGAGCCAACGTGTTGTTCACGCTCTCGCCCGATACGCTCGAAGTGGTGGCCATCGTCGGGGCGGCCACGGCGCTGTTCGCCGCCACCATTGGCCTGGCCCAGAACGACATCAAGAAAGTGCTGGCTTACTCCACGGTTTCGCAGTTGGGTTATATGTTTCTGGCTTTGGGGGTTATGGGCTATTCGTCGGCACTGTTCCACGTCCTGACCCATGCTTTTTTTAAGGCCCTGATGTTCCTCGGGGCTGGCTCCGTCATCCACGCCATGAGCAACGAGCAGGACCTGCGCCGCATGGGCGGCCTGCGCAAGGCACTGCCGGTCACGTTTTTCACGTTCCTGATTGGCTGCCTGGCCATCTCAGGCATCCCGCCGTTTGCGGGGTTTTTCTCGAAAGACGAAATTCTGAGCCACGCCTACGAGCACAGCAAAGCGCTGTGGGCCGTGGGTTTGCTCACGGCGTTTCTGACGGCTTTTTATATGTTCCGACTGCTGTTTCTGGCCTTCTTCGGCGAGTTCCGGGGCACTGAGGAGCAGCGTAAGCACCTGCATGAGTCGCCGGCCAGCATGACGCTGCCGCTGGTGGCGCTGGCTATTCTGGCGGCCGTGGGCGGCTTTATGGGCGCTCCGATGTTCGTCGGCAAGCACTACCTGGCCGACTACCTGGCCCCGCTGTTTACGTACTCGCAAAAGCTGCTGCCTGCCGCCTTCAACCACGAGCCAGACCACAACACCGAGCTGATGCTCATGGCCTTATCGGTGGCCGCCGGCGTACTGGGCATTGGGCTGGCCTATGTACAATACGTGGCCCGAGCCCAACGCCCGGCCGAAGAGGAGGCCGCCCGCTCGGCCCCCGAAAGCCTGGTGTACCACAAGTATTATGTCGATGAACTGTACAACGCGCTGTTCGTAAAACCCGTAATGGGGCTGTCGCGCGGCTTGTTCCGCTTCGTCGAAAACGGGGTAATCGACCCCGTTGTGAACGGCTTCGGCCGGGCCGTGCAGGGAGGGGGGTATTTGCTGCGCTACGTGCAAACCGGCGCTGTAGAAACTTACCTCATTCTGATGGTCATCGGCATTGTTCTTATTCTCGGGCTTAATTTTGGGCGTTTTTAGCACTGTTGCGCTTTTCGCGGCTAAGCTGCTGTTTTCAAACGGCCCAACCGGGTTCTGGCACCGGTATGTTTGGCCATTTTCCCAACCATTTTTTGTATGAATTGTAAACCTATTCTCGCCGCCGGGCTGCTGTTCGGAGGTTTGGTGGCCGCCGCATCGACCGATGCCCAGGCCCAAACCGCCGACCGCCGGACCGCTTTGAGTGCCAACGTGGGCCTGCTGCAATGCAGCGGCAACATGGGCACCGATTTCTGGGACCTGGGTCGCACCGACTTTCGCGTAGGCGGCGGCGGCGGTATCACCCGCTACCTCTCGCCTTCCATCGATTTGGGCATCTACGGCTACTACGAAACCTACCGGTTCGTTGCTGACCCTGATAAATTCAAAAATGCGGCCTTTGAGGCCCGCACGGGTTTCGTGGATTTCGGCTTTAAGCTGAAGCTCAACAATGGCAAGCTTCTGAAAGAAGATGCCCGCGTTCAGCCTTACCTGATGGCCGGCGGCGGTGCTTTCCTGGCCAACTCCAACGGCAATGTAGGGTCGGTGAATTTCTTTAATCAAATTCGCCGGCTCGATGCGTTCGGTGCCGCTGGCTTGCGTTTCCGCGTCACGGATGCGTTGTTTTTCGACTTGCAAACCAGTCAGCACTACCCGTTCACCGACCGGGTGGACAACCTGGAAGCGCCGTCGGACAAATTCTATGACCGGTTTTTGCTGCACACCCTGGGCCTGACCTACGCCCTGCCCGGCGCCAAAGACACCGACGAAGACGGTGTGAAAGACAAGCTCGACAAATGCCCCGGTACGCCCAAAGGCGTGGCCGTCGATTTGGTGGGTTGCCCCCTCGACCGCGACATGGACACTGTGCCGGACTATCTCGACAAATGCCCCGACGAAAAAGGCTTGGTGGCCCTCGACGGCTGCCCCGACCGCGACGGCGACGGCATCCGCGACAGCGACGATGCCTGCCCCGACCAGCCCGGCAAAGCCGAGTTTAAAGGCTGCCCCGACACCGACAACGACGGCGTGATTGACTCGGCCGACAAGTGCCCCGGCACCCCGGCCGGCGTGAAAGTCGATGCCACTGGTTGCCCCCTCGACCGCGACGGCGACGGTGTACCGGATTACCAAGACAAGTGCCCCGACCGCGCCGGTCCGGCCTCGAACCAAGGTTGCCCCGAAATCAAGGCCGAAACCAAAAAGCGCCTTTCGGAAGCCACCAAGTTCATCCAGTTCGAGTTCAACAAGGCCGTGCTCAAAACCTCGTCCTACCCGACCCTCGACCAGCTCGCCGCCGTCATGGTGGAGTACCCGGATTACACGATGGGCATTTCGGCCCACGCCGATGACAAAGGCGAGGACAACTACAACCTGCGCCTCTCGGACGACCGCGCCGCTTCGGCCCGCACGTATATGCTGAGCAAAGGCGTTCCGGCCGAGCGCATTGTGTCGCACGGCTACGGCGAAACCAAGCCCATTGGCGACAACAAAACCGATGCCGGCCGCGCCCTCAACCGCCGCGTCGAGTTCGACCTCTACCTCACCGGCGACCCCAACGCCTCGGAAGTGAAGTACGGCCCCGCGCCGGCCATTCAACCCGAGGCCCCCAAGGCTGCCCCGGTGAAGAAGGCCCCGGCCAAAAAAGCCCCGGCCCGCCGCCGCCGCTAAGGCCAGTCGGATTGACACAAAAAAGACCCGCTCGAAACGAGCGGGTCTTTTTTTGGGCTTGAGTGTAGGATGAAGCAGGGTCAGTGGTCGGGCGCATCGCCCGAAGGACTTCGTCCGGCCACTGCGGCTAGAACGACTCGCGCTCCAATCGTTCTGGGGCAGCATACGGCAGTGGCCGGACGAACCCTTCGGAAATTCGCCCGACCTCTGGCTACCGCGCCAGCACGACATCAGCAAAATCGGTGGCGACATCCGTAAACGTGGCCACCACGCGCATCTCCGCTGCTGCGGCCAACTCCGCAATTTGCGGTTGCGTGAATTTATAGGAGTTTTCGGTGTGAATTAATTCCCATGCGGCAAATTCGAAGGCTTGGCCGAGGGCTTCGATGCAAACAGTCTGGGCTTCGGTGCTGACTAAAAACGAGCGCATTGCGCCCGTCAGCGGCTCGTAGTCGGCGTAGTGTTGCCAGCGGTCAAGGGCAAAATCGGCCCCCAGCTCGCGGTTGAGGCGCGTGAGCAGGTTGCGGTTGAAGGCGGCGGTTACGCCCTGCGCGTCGTCGTAGGCCGCCCGGATGCGGCGCGGGTCTTTCTGCAAATCGAAGCCCAGCAGCAGGCGGTCGGCCGGGCCGAGGGGCGCGGCAAGCTGGGCCAGAAAGCCGGCCCGTCCAACGGGGTCAAAATTGCCAATGTTGGAGCCTAAAAACAACACCGCCTTGCGGCCGGGCAGGGTTGCCAGGGTCGCCAGGGCCGTGCCGTAGTCGGCCACCAGCGGCTCGACGTGCAAGCTTGGTAGTTCCTGCTGCAAGCTGGCCATTAACCCGGCCACGGCGCTGGGCGAAATATCGACCGGTATGTAGGTAAACGCTTGGTCCGTAGCCAGCAATGCCCGCAGCAGCAACTTGGTTTTGAGGCCGTCGCCAGCTCCCAGCTCCACCAGCGAAAACGGCCCGCTGGCCTCCGGCGGGTTCAGGGCCGCTACCAATGCCGCGCTCTGCGCCTCAAAAATGCTGTACTCGGCCCGAGTGGGGTAATATTCGGGCAGGGCCATTATTTGCTGAAACAGCTGGCTGCCTACCTCGTCGTAGAAATACATGGACGACAAGGTTTTCGGCATTCGGCGCAAGCCTTCGGCAACGTGCGCGGCGAGATTTTCGGTCATAAACGGTGGTCAGGCGGAAGCTAAAATACAGGGTTTTTCTACAAATCCGACGAAGCATTAGTGTGCCAGCCGGATGCCACTGAATTGCCAGCGCTTATCAGCCGCAAAGAAGTTGCGGTAGCTCAGGCGGGCGTGGTTTTGGGGGGTGGCGC
>JANYFQ010000633.1 GCA_025362615.1 Hymenobacter sp.
CCGGGACGACGACGATCCTGATCGTGCGCCACACCGAGGTCCACAACCCGCAACGGGTCCTCTACGGGCGGCTACCAAACTACACCCTGAGCACCTACGGCCTCACCCAGGCCTGGCTGGCGCATTTTCTGCAAGTGCCGCGCTCCACGCTGGCCATGCACGAGGCCGGGCGGGGCCGGCTGCCCACCCACTGCGGCCTGCGCCTGCTGGCCCTGGAGCTGGCCCTGCCCCCGCCCTACGGCACGGGCACCCCGCCCCCCGCCACGCCCACCGCCGCCGGGCAGGCCGCCACCCGTGCGGCCCTGCTGGCCCGGCAGGCCGACCTCGCCTACGAGGCCTTTCGCCTCACCCCCCCGCACGAGCGCCTGCGGGTGCAGCTCGGGCAGGTGCGGCAGCGGGTGCATTCGTTGCCCGCCGTGCTGGCCGCCCTGCCCCCGGCCCCCGACACGGCCGTGCCCCGCCGCTACCTCGGCCACTGGGCCGAAGATGCCCCCGCGCTGCTCCGCACCGCCGAAGCGGCCCTCGCCCTGGCCGCGCTCCGCGAGCGCGTGCTGGCCTTCGAGCAAGCCGCCATCGCGGAGCTGCTGGCTGGGCTGCCCCCCGCCGAAACCCTTGGCCCGTAGTCCCGGCCGGGCACAAAAAAACCGCCGCCCCAAGGGCAGCGGCGGTAGTGGGCCGTTGGGCCGTCGTGCAACGATTAGCGGGCGGGCGGCGAAAAAGCCGCCCGCCCGCACCACCCGCACCGGCCCGCTCCGTCTGTTTGGGCAGGCGCTCAGTCCACCAGGCGCAGCACCAGCCCGTCGGTGCGGGGGGCGAGGCGAATCTGGCAGCTCAGGCGCGAGCCTTCGTGCTGCACGGGCAGGGTTGCGAGCATATCCAGCTCGTCGTCGCCGGGGTCGGGCAGGGCGGGGCCGGCGAGTACTTCGACGTGGCAGGTGGCGCAGAGGGCCATGCCGCCGCAGGTGGCCTGAATGGGGTAGCCGCTGGCCCGCAGCAGCTCCATCAGGCTCAGGCCCATGTCGGTGGGGGCCGCCAGTTCGCGCCGCTGGCCGGGGCTTTCTTCGACGTAGATGCGGATGTCTTGTTCCACTGTCTTAATTAATGAGTGAAGGAGTGAATGAGCGGATGAGTGAATTGTTAGTGAGGTCACGCAAGCCAACGTAAAGATGACGCACTGCCAACTAACAATTCACTCATCCGCTCATTCACTCCTTCACTCATTACATAGAAGGAGCCCCGTTCACGGTGGTGTACTTGAGGGTGTATTTCTTGTCGGGGTAAATGTACTTGAAGGCACCCTGGCACATGAGGGCCGCTTCGTGGAAGCCGCACAAAATCAGCTTCAGCTTGCCGGGGTAGGTGTTGATGTCGCCGATGGCGAACACGCCGGGCAGGCTGGTGCGGTAGTCGAGGGTGTTGACTTTCACGGCATCGTCCTCGATATCCAGCCCCCACTCGCCGATGGGGCCGAGCTTGGGCGTGAGGCCGAAAAGGGGGATGAAGGCGTCGAGGGGCACGGTTTCGGCGGTGCCGTCGTTGCCGGTGATGGTGACTTCGGCCAGGCGGCCGTTGCCGTGCAGGTGCGTGACGTTGGAGCTGAGCACGAGGCGGATTTTGCCGGCCTGGGCCAGCGTCTGCACCTTCTCGGCCGAGTCGGCCGCGCCCCGGAACGTGGTGCCCCGGTGGACGAGCGTCACCTCGGCCGCCACGTTGGCCAGGAAGTTGGTCCAGTCCAGGGCCGAGTCGCCGCCGCCGGCAATCACGATTTTCTTGTCCCGGAAATGCTCCGGGTCGCGCACCATGTAGTGTACGCCCTTGCCGCCCTCAAACTGCTCCAGGTTTTCGACGGCCGGCTTGCGCGGCTCGAACGAGCCCAGGCCGCCGGCAATGGCCACGGCCTTGCACTGAATTTCGGTGCCGTCGGTGGTGTAGAGCTGAAACGAGCCATCAGCGAGCTTGGCAAACCGCTCGACCCGCTCGCCGAGCGTGAAGGTGGGATGGAACGGCTCAATCTGCCGCATGAGGTTGCTCACCAGGTCGCCGGCCAGGATTTCGGGGAAGCCCGGAATGTCGTAAATCGGCTTCTTGGGATAGATTTCCGAGAGCTGCCCGCCGGGCTGCGGCAGGGCATCCACCACATGGCAGCGCAGCTTGAGCAAACCGGCCTCAAAGACGGCAAACAGCCCCACCGGGCCGGCCCCGATGATGCAAATATCGGTGGAAATGATGTTGGGCATAAACTATAAAAACGCAGGGCACAAAAGCAGCCGTAAAGGTACGGCCGCTGGTCGGGGATGATAACCGCCGAGAGCGGGCCGGGGTTTGCGGGACGGGTTCTTGATGTCGGGGGTTGGGGGTTCGGTGTTGGGTGTTGGGTTTTAGGTGTTGGGTTTTATCCCCCATTTTGAACATCTAAAACCTAAAACCTAAAACCGAACACCTAAAACCGAACACCTAAAACCGAACACCTAAAACCGAACACCTAAAACCGAACACCTAAAACCGAACACCTAAAACCGAACACCTAAAACCGAA
>JANYFQ010000650.1 GCA_025362615.1 Hymenobacter sp.
GGTAAACCGCTCGTCGAGCTCGTGAATGGGCAGCTCGGGCAGCTCGCGGCGCAAGGTGCGCAGCAGGCCCACCACGGCGCTGGTTACGTCGGTGGGCTCGTTGAGTAGGGTGCGCGGCATGCCCACCACAATGGCCCGCAGCGGCTCGCGCTGGTGGTAGGCCTTCACGTAGGCCAGCAGGTCTTTGCTATGAATGGTTTCCAGCGGCGAGGCAATCATGGCCAGCGGGTCGGTGATGGCCAGGCCCACGCGCTTGGTGCCGTAGTCGATGGCCAGTACGCGGCCGGTGGTGGAGGGAGTGAGCATGGGAAGAGGCAAATTTACGGCAGGGCCAGTGGCCGGGCGAATTCCGCGAAGCGGTTCGTCCGGCCACTGCGGTTAGAACGGCTCGCGGCAGGCCAGTGGTCGGACGAAGCCCTTCGGGCGATTCGTCCGGCCACTGCGGTTAGAACGGCTCGCGATGGTAGCGCAGCCGTTCAAGGGCAGCCTACGTCCACTCGTCGGACGAAGCCCTTCGGGCGATTGGCTACGCCGAACTTCGTTTCGTCCGACGAGTGGCCTACGCGAGTCGTGCAGCCGCCGGTTTTCAGCATTCGGCCGCACCTTTGTCGGGTGCAACGGCCCCGCTCGTTTTATTCTTTGCTGCGCCCCCTGCTGCTGCTGGGGGCGGGCGCGGCGCTGGCCGCCGTGGCCCTGCGCCCCGCCGGGGCCGACCCCGAAGCCACGGCGCGGGGCTACAGCCGCTTCCGCGAAATTTTGACCCACATCGACCGCGAGTACGCTGATACCGTGGACACCGAGGCGCTGAGCGACTACGCCGTCAATCAAATGCTCGAAAAGCTCGACCCGCACTCGGTGTACATTCCGGCCCGCGACCGGGCGCGGGTCGATGCCTTTTTGCAGAGCGAGAGCGACGGCGTGGGCATTGAATTCAACCTGTTCCGGGACACGATGACGGTGGTGGCGCCTTTAAGCGGCGGCCCGGCCGAGGCCGCCGGCATCCAGCCCGGCGACCAGATTCTGGCCGTGGGCGGGCGGCGCGTGGCCGGGGCACGCCTCAGCAACCCGGCGTTGGCCGAGCTGCTGCGCGGCCCCAGCGGCAGCAAGCTGGCGCTGGAAATCCGTCGTCGCCGGCTGCGTCAGCCGTTGCGGATGGTACTCGTACGCAGCAAATTGCCCAATAATTCGGTGGATATTTCGTATTTGCTGGATGCCGAAACGGGCTATATTAAAATCAGCCGGTTCGCGGCCAACACCTACGACGAGTTCAAAATAGCCCTCGCCGATTTGCGGCGGCAGGGCCTCTCGCGCCTCGTGCTCGATTTGCGCGGCAACCCCGGCGGCTACCTCGACCGCGCCACCCGCGTGGCCGACGAGTTCATTGCCGGCTCGCGCAAAATTGTGAGCACGCGGGGCCGCGACGAGCAATTCAACACCGAAACCTACGCCCGCGAAACCGGCGAATTTGAGGAGGGAAATCTGGTTGTTTTGATTGATGAGGGCAGCGCCAGCGCCGCCGAGGTGCTGGCCGGGGCCTTGCAAGACCACGACCGCGCCCTGCTCGTGGGCCGCCGCAGCTTCGGCAAGGGCCTGGTGCAGCAGCCCATCGCGCTGGCCAACGGCGGCGAGCTGCGCCTCACCATCGCCCGCTACTACACGCCCGTGGGCCGCTCCATCCAGAAACCCTACGGCCAGAACTACGCCGAGTACAGCCGCGAGCTGAGTGGCCGGCTCGAGCGCGGCGAGCTGACGGAGGCCGACAGCAACCGCGTGGCCCAGGGCCTGCGCTTCCGCACCGACCACGGCCGGGCCGTGTACGGCGGCGGCGGCATCATGCCCGACGTGTTCGTACCCCGCGACACGCTGGCCCACGCCGCCTACTACACCCGCCTGCAAGGCCGGGGCGTACTGCGGGCTTTCGCGCTGGCCTTCTACCAGGGCCACCGCGCCGAGCTGGACGGCCTGCGCTTCGAGCAGTTCAACAGCACGTTTGCTATTTCTGAGGCCCAGCTTGTGGCCCTGGCCGCGCAAGCCGCCCAAAGCGGCGTGGCTCCCGATGCCGCCGCCGCCCGCCGCGCCGCGCCGCTGCTGCGCAACGTCCTCAAAGCCTACATTGCGCGGAGTGCGTACGGGCCGGTGGCGTATTATGCAGTGCTGCGGGAGCAGGATGCGGAGCTGCTGCGGGGCATTAAACTGGTGCAGGATAGTGTAGTTATGCGGCTGCGGTAACTGCGTATGCTGCCCGAGGGCACTCGTCGGACGAATCGTTCTTACCGCAGTGGCCGGACGAAGCCCTTCGGGCGATTCGCCCGACCACTGAAATTTGCTTACCTTCACTTTTCCAACTTCCCACCTTTCGCATCATGGCTTTTTATCAGCGCCTCGGCCAGCTTCCGCGCAAGCGGCACACGCAATTCCGGCAGCCCGACGGCTCGCTTTATTCGGAGCAACTTGTGGGCACCCAAGGGTTTCACGGCGTGTCATCGTTGCTCTATCACCGGCACCCGCCGACGCAGATTAAGCACGTCGGCGAACCGGTGGCTTACGGCTACAAGCTGCTGAAAGACCGTGCCCTGCGGCCCGAACACCTGCGCACCCTGGCCCAGGCCAGCACCGGCACCGACTACCTTTCGGCCCGCCAGACGCTGATGGCCAACGCCGATTGCAGCCTCTCCATCTGCAACCCCACCGACCGGCAGATGGACTACTACTACAAAAACGCCCAGGCCGACGAGGTGGTGTTCGTCCACGAAGGCCGGGGCGAACTGTGGAGCCAACTCGGCAAAGTAGCCTTCGAGGCCGGCGACTACGTGGTGGTGCCGCGCACCGTCATCCACCAGTGGCGCTTCGAAGAAGGGCCGGTGCGGCTGCTGGTTATCGAGTCGTTCAGCCCCATCGAAACCGTGCGGCGCTACCGCAACCACTTCGGGCAACTGCTGGAGCATTCGCCTTACTGCGAGCGCGATATGCGGCCCCCGGCGGAGCTGATAACCGACGACTTCCCGGAAGGCGACTACCTGGTGCAAGTCAAAAAGGAAGGACTGATGCACCAGCTTACCTACGCGCATTCGCCGTTTGATGTGGTGGGCTGGGACGGCTATTTTTACCCCTACGCCTTTAGCATTCACGATTTTGAGCCCATTACTGGCCGCCTGCACCAGCCGCCGCCCGTGCATCAAACCTTCGAGGCCCACAACATCGTGATTTGTTCCTTCGTGCCGCGCCTCTTCGACTACCACCCGCTGGCCATTCCGGCGCCCTACAACCACGCCAACGTCGATTCCGACGAGGTGCTGTACTACGTGGCGGGCAATTTCATGTCGCGCAAAGGCGTTGATTTGGCGTCCTTTACCTGGCACCCCACCGGGCTGCCCCACGGCCCGCACCCCGGCACGGTGGAGGGCAGCATCGGCAAAAAAGAAACCCACGAGCTGGCCGTGATGGTCGATACCTTCCGGCCGCTCTACCTCACCGAAGCCGCTTTGCAGTACATTGACCCCGGCTACCCCCTGAGCTGGAACCCCGGCTACGTACCCACGCCGCCCCGAGCGGCCGATATGATGGACTGAGAGCCTGTCCAAACAGGCGGCGAGGCCATCAGGTGCGGGCGGGCGGCTTTTTTCGCCGCCCGCTAATCGTTGAACGTCAGCCCCAGAAACCCTGACGACAAGCGGGCGGGCGGCGAAAAGCCGCC
>JANYFQ010000579.1 GCA_025362615.1 Hymenobacter sp.
GATTCGTCCGACCACTGGCACTCCCTCAAAAAATGCCCTCCGCCCCCATCCTCGAAGCCCTCGACGTTCATAAATCCTACGCCAACCATGTGGCGCTCAACGGCGTGAGCCTTTCCATTCCAGAGCAAAGCATCTTTGGCCTACTGGGGCCGAACGGCGCGGGCAAAACCTCGCTCATCCGCATCATCACCCAGATTACGGCCGCCGACGCGGGCGAAATCCGATTTCGGGGCCAGCGCCTCGCGCCCGAGCACATTGCCAAAATCGGTTACCTGCCCGAGGAGCGCGGCCTCTACAAAAAGATGAAAGTGGGCGAGCAACTGCTTTACCTCGCCCGCCTGCGCAGCCTGAGCCGGGCCGATGCCGTGGAGCGCATCAAGCAGTGGCTCAGCCGGTTCGACTTAAAAGAATGGGCCAACAAAAACGTCGAAGACCTCAGCAAGGGAATGCAGCAGAAGGTGCAGTTCATCGCCACGGTGCTGCACCAACCCGAACTTATCATCCTTGATGAGCCCTTCTCCGGCTTCGACCCCATCAACGCTAACTTGCTGAAAGACGAGATTTTGGAGTTGCGCCGCCAGGGGGCCACCATCATTTTCTCAACCCACCGCATGGAGTCCGTTGAGGAGTTGTGCGACAGCATTGCGCTCATCAACCGCGCCCACAAAGTGCTCGACGGGCCGGTGCGCGACATCCGCAATCAGTTCCGCACCGACACTTACGAAGTTGAAGGCCGGGGCCGGATTTTGGTGGTTCACCCCGACTTTGAAGTCGTTGAGCATCAAGAGCGGGAGAACGGCCACTTCTACAACCGCATCAAGCTGCACAGCGGGGCCGTACCCAACGATTTGCTGCGCTTTCTCATCGGCCAGGTAGAGGTGCAAGCCTTCCGCGAGCTGATACCGAGCATCAACGACATCTTCATCCGCCGCGTCGGCGAAACCATGCCTGAATAGTGTTTCTTGTTTCTTGTTGCTCGTTTCTTGTTGCTCGTCGAAGCCCGCAATGTACTGACCAACAAGAAACGAGCAACAAGAAACTCACCCCCCGCCATGACTTCCAAATTTCTCCTCGTTGCCCAGCGCGAATACCTCACCCGCGTCCGCAAAAAAGCCTTCCTCGTCCTCACGCTGGCCGTGCCGCTGCTCATTGCGGCGTTCGGGTTTTTTATGGTGAAAATCATCAGCTCGGATGATGACAAGGCCGACGTTATCGACGTGCGCGACGACAGCGGCCAGCACCTGGCCGGTCGCCTCGTGAGCACGCCCCAGCTTACGTTTCGGGTGGTGCCCGGCTCGCTGGCAACGGCCAAAACTTCCTTTCAAAAAGCCGAGCACGCCGGTCTGCTCTACCTGCCTACCGGGCTGGACGTGGCCAAACCCGCTGGCGTTCAGTTTTTTGGCAAGGGCAACATCAGCCTCAAAAAGCAGCAAGCCGTCGAAACGGCCCTCAACAAGACGTTTTCGGAAATCAAGATGCAGCAGTCGGGCCTTTCGCAGCAGCAGCTCGACCGCCTGCGCTCGGAAGTCGATTTGCAAACCATCAGCCTCGGCGACGATGGCAAGGAGGCCGATAGCAACGCCCTGGCCACGTCGGGGGTTAGCTACGCACTGGCGCTGCTTATCTACTTCTTTATTTTCGTGTACGGGGTGCAAATCATGCGCGGGGTGGGCGAAGAAAAATCGAGCCGCATCATGGAGGTCATGCTTTCTTCCGTGAAGCCGTTTGACTTGATGATGGGCAAGATTTTCGGCATTGCCGCCGTCGGCCTGACGCAGTTTTTGCTGTGGGGGCTGCTCTCGTTCGGGGCTACTTCGCTCATCGGCAACCTCACCGGCAACGAGGCCAAGCCCACGACGACCAGCACCGCCGCTCCATCGGCGGCGGCCGTTTCCACGGCCGCCGACCCGGTTGCCGGAACGG
The DNA here is from genome assembly GCA_025362615.1 of Hymenobacter sp. Classification (GTDB taxonomy): domain Bacteria; phylum Bacteroidota; class Bacteroidia; order Cytophagales; family Hymenobacteraceae; genus Hymenobacter. Next base: position 1,924 of record JANYFQ010000579.1, read on the forward strand.
CCAGCGCGGGCGAAAAGTTCGACCAACAACTTGAGAATCAGTCGAACCAAGTCAACCCCGCCAACCGCTTCAAATTCCTGGACGCGCTGGCCGGGTTGCCAATTGGTCAGATTTTGTTCGGCTTCCTGGTTTACTTCCTCGGCGGCTACCTGCTCTACGGGGCGCTTTTCGGGGCCGTGGGCGCGGCCGTGGACGACCAGACCGATACCCAGCAATTTATGTTTCCGATAACCATGCCGCTGATTTTGAGTTACATCGTCAGCATTTCGGTCATCCTCCGCAACCCCGACGGGCCGGTGGCTTTCTGGATGTCAATGATACCCTTCACCTCGCCCATTGCGATGGTGGTGCGCCTGCCCTTTGGCGTACCGGCCTGGCAATTAGCGCTTTCGATTACGCTGCTCATCCTCGGCTTCGTTGGCACGGTGTGGGTGGCGGCCCGCATCTACCGCGTCGGGGTGCTGATGTACGGCAAAAAAGTGACGTATAAAGAGTTGGGCAAGTGGATGTTCTACAAAGGCTAACGCCGCCGCCAATTCCTCATTTTTAACTGATGTTACGCGGGCAATTTGAGCGCCTCGTGTTTCAAGTTGTTTATTGTTGCTTGTTAGCTCCGTGTCTCAAAGACAGTTCAAAAACCACCAACAAAAAACAAGCAACAAGAAACAGCCCGCGTAACATCAATTTTTAACTCACCCGTCCGCATTAACTTCTTCGGCTATCCTGTGGTCATCCCCTGCGCCTCCGGCCGGTCGTTTAGCTGGCGGGAGCGGCTGTTGGCGTTTTTTTGGGCGCTGGGGGTACTGGCTGGGCCAGCCTACCCCATGTACGCGCACTACGATTTTTCGCACTCGCTCGACACCCGCAGCTACCTCCGGCTGGCGCACGGCGAAGTGCAGGGCGTGAACGTAACGCGCCGCTACCGGGTGCTGGTGCCGGCGCTGGCGGCGGCGGCGGCCGTGCCGTTGCAATCGGCCTACGCCCGCATCTGGCCGCAACGCACGACCGCCGACGGCCCGTTGCGACTGGCTTTCTACCTCGTCAATACGCTGCTGATGGCTTTGTTTGGCTTGTTGTTGTACCAAACTGCCCGCTTGCACGGCGCTACGGCGGCGGCGGCGGCGTTGGCCGTAGCGGCGGTTCTCAGCAGCCAATGGGCAGTATATACGAGCGGCCTGCCGTTGGTTGACAGCCTCTATTTGCTGCTTTTCGCGCTTGCCTTTTACGCCGCGCAACGTGCCTGGGGGCTGGGGCTGGGCGTGGCGCTGTTGCTGGGGCCACTGGCGAAGGAATCGTTCGTCTTTCTGGTGCCCTGGCTGCTGGTATTCGGGCGGCGGGCCTTGCCCTGGCCGCAGCAACTATTGGCCCTGGCCGGAGGCGTTGGGCTGGCGGCGGGCGTTCGGCACGGCGTTGATGCCCGCCTCGGTGCCCCCGCCGCCGAGAGCGTTGCCAATGCCTTCGACCACCTCAACAACCTGATTTATTCGCTCAAAAGAATGTTTTCGGTGAAAGGGTTCGGTGAATTGTTTGGCATTTTTGGATTCTTCTGGCTGGCGTTGCTGCCGGGAATTGCGGGGCGGGCAGCGGCCCCGGCCGCAAGCTCGTGGCGGGCGGCACTGGGGTGGCCGGGGGTGGCGTTTGGGGGCGTGGTGGCGGTGCATATGCTGCTCTCCGGCGACCTGGGCCGCATGGGCTACCTGGCTGCCCCGGTTTTTACGGTGGCGTTGGCGTTGGCACTGCCCCGATGGCTGCCGACGCAAACCCCATCGTCCCCCGCCGACGAGGCTGCCGCCAACGCCGCCCTGGCCGTGCCTTCAGCGCCTGGGTCCTGATTAAACCGATGGATTTCTTCCGCCTTAGCCCGCTACTCCCTTTGCGAAACACTGCATTTAAAATCGTTGCCCTGGCACTGTTGCTCAGCAGCTTCCGCCTCGGCGACCGGCCTGCTTACCGGCTTTTCACCGCCGCCGGCCAACCCACCGACTACGACGCGATGCTCGCCGACCTGGCCGGGGCCGATGTGGTGCTGTTCGGCGAAATCCACAATGTCAGCATCGCCCACTGGCTCGAACTGCAAGTAGCCAGCGACCTGGCCCGGCAGAAAGGCCCCGGCAAGCTGGTGCTGGGCCTCGAAATGTTTGAGCGCGATGTGCAGCCCCTGCTCGGCCAGTACGGCGCGGGCACGCTGGCCGACTCGGCCTTTGAGCGGCAAGCCCGGCCCTGGCCCAACTACGCCACCGACTACCGCCCGCTGCTGGAACTGGCGCGTAGCCAACGCATTGCGCTCGTCGCCACCAATGCCCCGCAGCCCTTTGCCCGCGCCGTGGCCCGTGGCAGCCTCAAAGCCCTCGACAAGCTACCCGCTGCCGACCGCGCCCTGCTCGCCCCGCTCCCCCTGGCGGTGGACATGGCCCGGCCCGGCTACCAGAAAATGGCCGCCATGTTCGGCGGCGGCAGCCCGCACGGCGGCAGCGCCGGGGCCTCGCCCATCATTCAGGCCCAGGCCCTGAAAGATGCCACGATGGCCGATGCCATCCGCCGCAATCTCGCCCCCGGCCAGACGCTGCTGCACGTCAATGGCTCGTTTCACTCTGATAATTACGACGGCATTGTGGGCTACCTGCGACAATATGCCCCCAAATTGCGCGTTAAAACCATCAGCCTCGTTACGCAAACCCAGCTGCAAGCCGTGGATAAAGAGAACCAAGCCGTGGCCGATTACGTCATCGTCGTGCCCGAGGACATGACGCGAACGTACTAGGCCAACCCGCCCATCAGCATTGCACACGAGGGTAATTTTTTCTGATTATCAATAATTTACGCGGCTTAATTTAAATTTCAGCCATGCTTTTTCCTGCCCGACTAGTGCCGTTTGCGGCCCTGCTACTGCCCGCTGCTGCGCTGGCCCAGCGGCAAACCATGCCGCTGCGCTCCGACCCTTCGCGCGTGGCCACGCCCGCCGCCGCCGTTGCCCAACGCACTACGGCCTTGGCCTTACCGTTTTTTGACGATTTCACTTCGCCCCTCGAAGGCCCGCCCAAGCAGCAAAACTGGCTGCCCAGGGGTGGAGCATTGGTTAATAATCGACTGGCTTTCAGGCCACTGACGCGGGGAACGGCCAGCCTCGACGGCC
>JANYFQ010000661.1 GCA_025362615.1 Hymenobacter sp.
TTCTGTTTGCGGAAATTTTGAAAACCAATAAATTCCTCACTTCCCATTCTTCACCTACCTCTCACCGTCTCACCTCTCACCGTCTCACCTCTCACTCGCTATCGAGGTTATAGAAGAGGCCACGCAGGCGGAAATCGGGGATGCCGGAGGTGTAGGGCGGGTAAAAGCGGCCGTGGCGCGAGTAGAGGCCGTAGATGGGAATGCAGCGCTGGTTGTAGAAGCCGTAGTCGCGGTCTGGGGGGGGCGTGAGCCATTTGATGGGTTTTTCGGCCAGAAAAACCCGCTGCATTTTGTGCATCGAGATGGGTTCGCCGGCCGGGCCGAGGGATACCCAGAGGTCGTTGGAGTCTATCATGAGCCAGCCGCGCTTGGTGAGGACTTCCGAAATGGCGTGGCTCGGGACGTGATGAAACAGCACCGTGGTGTAAGAATGCACGTAAGCTTCGCGGGTGAAGAGCGACAGGTGCCGGGTTTCAAAGCCCAGGTAGAGGCATATTTTCTCGAGCACCCGCGAGCGGTCGTAGCACATCCCGGTGCGCTCGAGGTAGAGCTGTTTGGGCTCGCGGGGGGTGCCTTCGGGCAGGCCGAGCCAGCCGTTGGTGCGGGCCGCTACCACGACCTGTACGTGCTGAATGAGCTTGACCTGCTGCGCGTACGTCATGCTGCGGGCGCAGCCTTCGGTGAGGTCGGGCAGGTACAGCCGGATGTAGTATTTGTCTTCGGCAGTAACGGTTTTGCTGATGTTGTAGTAGTTGAGCAACGCCGTGACGAGCGCGAACACGACCACCAGTGCCATACCGACTTTGGCCCAGCGGGGGCGCCGACGGCCTTCGACGCGGGGCAGGGGCGACGCAACGGAGTAAGAGGCAGAATGCGGCAAAACGGGGGCAGAAATGGCGGTAAGGGGCACTAGCGTAGCTATTGCGGATAGGGGTGCCGCGAGTCAAGGCGAATAATTAAAATGTATCGTACCGTATAAAAAACAAGTAATGCAATGATTTCAAGGTAAAATTAGGCAAAAATTCATAAACGACTGTTCCGATTGAATGGGACGACCGATGTCTGGAAAAGTTTAAAGCAGCCTGGCAGGCCCCCAGCCGCGCTCAAAGGCATTATTTGCCCTCCGGCACGTACTGCAATAAACTCAGGTGCTGGTCGGTGAGCACGTCGTTGGCCAGTTCGCGCAGCTCGGGGGCGGTGATGCGTCCGATTTGGGCGAAGATGTCGCTCAGGGGTTCGACGTAGCCGAGGTCGAGGGTCGATTTGCCGAGGAGCTGCATGAGGCCCGAGTTGCTTTCTTCGGACATGGCGAGCTGGCCCATGAGCTGGTTTTTGGCCACGTGGAGCTGGGTGGTGGTCAGGGTGACTTCGCGCAGGCGCTGCAATTCTTTGTTTACCAGGCCCAGGGTGCGGGCGAGCTGCCGCTTCTCGGTGCCGAAGTAGATGCCGAACAAGCCGGTGTCGGTGTAGGGCGAGTAGGTGCTGTCGATGGTGTACACGAGGCCGTGCTTTTCGCGCACGGCCAGGTTGAGGCGCGAGTTCATGCCGGGGCCGCCGAGGATGTTATTCAGCATGAAAAACGGCACCCGGCGCGGGTCGGTGAGCGGGTAGGCGGGGCCGCCGAGCAGGCAGTGCGCCTGGCTGATGGGCCGGGTTTCGACCTGGGTCTGGCGTTGGTAGCTGCCCAGGCCCAGGCGCGGGCGCGGGCCGAGGCGGGCGGGCAGCGGCGCGAGGAGGCGGTCGGCGAGGCGCTTGACTTCCTTAAACGGCAGGTTGCTGACGGAGCTGAACACGAGCCGGTCGGTGCGCACGTTTTGGTCGTAGAAGGTGTGGAAGTCGGCGCTTTGGAAGCCGCTCACGCTTTCGCGGGTGCCGAGGATGTTGATGCCCAGCGGGTGCTGGCCGAAGACGACGGCATCGAAGTCGTCCATGATGGCATCTTCGGGCGCGTCGAGGTACATACTCATTTCTTCGAGAATGACGCCGCGCTCTTTTTCCAGCTCACGGGCCGGGAAGGTGGAGTGGAAGGTGAGGTCGGTCAGCAGTTCAAAGGCCCGCTCGAAGTGGGTGCTGAGGAGCGTGGCGTAGAAGCAGATTTTCTCCTTCGTGGTGTAGGCGTTGAGCTCGCCGCCCACGGTTTCGAGGCGGTTGAGGATGTGGAACGACTTGCGCTTGGCGGTGCCCTTAAAGGCCATGTGCTCCCAGAAGTGCGCCAGGCCCTGCTGGGCGAGGGTTTCGTCGCGCGAGCCGACATCAAGCAAAAAGCCGCAATGCGCGATTTTGGTGTGCAGCACCTGCTTGTGCAGGAGGCGGATGCCGTTGGGGTATTCGTGGAGGTCGTAGTCGAGCATGGGAACTGCAAAGGTACGGCCGGGGCAAAGGGGGGCGCAATAGCATGAATGTGTCATGCCGGTTGGCGGTTGGCGCGGTTGGCGCGGTTGGCGCGGGGCGCAGCCCCGCGCCAGGCCGTTCAACTGGCCTACCTTATTTATGGCATTGCGGCCCCCAATCGGCCCCAATACCTTTGCCCCATGCTCGCCATTGCCATCATCGAAGACCAGGACGTTATCCGCCACGCCTATGCCACGTACCTGGGGGCGCAGCCCGAGTTCCGGCTGGGCATTGTGGCGGCTTCGGTGGAGGCGTTTCTGGCCGACCTGGCCGGGGGGGCGGAGGCCCCACGAGTGGTGCTGTCCGACATTGGGCTGCCCGGCGGCCTGAGCGGCATTGAGGGCATCCGGCGTATCAAGGAGGCGGCCCCGAAGGCCGACGTGTTGCTGATAAGCGTGTTTGACGACGCGGCGCGGGTGTTTCAGGCGCTGTGCGCCGGGGCGGTGGGCTACCTGGTGAAGAACACCCCGCTCACGATGGTGAAGGAACACCTGCTGCAGGTGGCGGCGGGCGGCTCGCCGATGTCGCCCAGCATTGCCCGGCACGTGGTGGCCCACTTCAGCCCCAAGCCTACGGCCGAGGAAGTGCTGACCGAGCGTGAGCTGCAGCTGGTGCAGGGCATCGAGGACGGCCTCAGCTACAAGCAGATTGCCGTGCGCCTGGGCATCGCGGCCCACACCGTGAATACGCACATCCGCAACATCTACCGCAAGCTGGAGGTGAACAGCAAGACCGAGCTGCTGGGCCGGCGGCGGAAGTAGGGGCGGGGGCCGGGAGCATACCATGTTTATGGTATGGACTGGCATTGCCAGGGCCGGGAACTTTGTGGGTAATCAACCCCCTGCTCTTCATGCCTACTTTCTCCTCCTCCCTGCCGCGCCTGGCCCTGCTGCTGGCCCTGCTGCTGCCGGGCGCTGTCCTCCACCGGGCTGCGGCCCAAACCAGCCCCGGCGTGGGCATCGGCACCACCGCCCCCGATGCCTCGGCCGCGCTCGACATTGTGAGCAGCGCCAGAGGCGCGCTGCTGCCGCGCCTGAGCAGCGCCCAGCGCACGGCCATTGTCGCCCCGGCCACCGGCCTGCTCGTGTTTCAGACCAACGCCCCGGCCGGCTTTTACTACAACGCCGGTACGCCCGACGCCCCGGCCTGGCAGCAGCTCAACGTGGTGGGCGCGGCCGGCGACAACCTGGGCAACCACACCGCCACCCAGGCCCTGAACCTGCAAGGCAATGCCCTGACCGGCACCGGGGCCAGCATCGGCACGGCCGTGGGCGTAGGCGTCCGGGCCGACGGAGGCCTGAACCTGGGCCAGAACACCACCGGCAACAACATTTACCTTGGCTACCAGGCCGGCCAGGCCAACACCACGGGCAGCTTCAACCAGTTCAGCGGCTTTCAGAGCGGCTTGCGCAACACCACGGGCTCTGGCAACCAGTTCAACGGCTACCAGAGCGGCCAGGCCAACACGACGGGCTACTTCAACCAGTTCAGTGGCTTCTTCAGCGGCCAGTACAACACGACGGGCTACCAGAACCAATTTACCGGTGTCTTCAGTGGCCTGCGCAACACCACGGGCATCAACAACCTGTTCAGCGGCTACAACAGCGGCGTAGCCAATACGACGGGCAGCAACAACACGGCCCTGGGCGCCTTCAGCGGCCCGGCTTTCGGCAGTGCTCTCACCAACGCCACGGCCTTGGGCGCCAACGTAACCCTGACCCAAAGCAACACCGTGGTGCTGGGCAACGGCGCCAGCGTGGGCATCGGCACGGACACGCCCAGCCAGAAGTTGGAAGTGGCCGGCACCGTATACAGCACCAGCGGCGGCTTCCAGTTTCCGGACGGCACCACCCAGGCCACCGCCGACCGCGCCCTGACCCTGAACGGCCAGGACCTGACCCTGACCGGCCCCGGCGGCACCACCGTAACGCTGCCCGCCAACACCGGCCCGGCCGGGGCCACGGGGCCGCAGGGCGTCCAGGGCCCAGCCGGGTCCGCTGGCGCTACGGGCAACACCGGCACCACCGGCACGGCCGGCACCAACGGAGCCACCGGGCCGCAGGGTCCCGCTGGCCCGGCCGGAGCCACCGGGCCGCAGGGTCCCGCTGGCCCGGCCGGAGCCACGGGGCCGCAGGGTCCCGC
>JANYFQ010000692.1 GCA_025362615.1 Hymenobacter sp.
TCTTACGCAGGTATTCCACCAGCTCGCCCGACTTGAAGAGCGCCACCACTTGCGGGTGAATGTAGTATTTCGCGCAAACGGTGGGCGTGTTGCCCAGGCCGCCGGCTACGGTTTTGGTGGCTTTTTTGATGACTTTTTCGGGGGCTAGTTCCGGCTCCTCGGCCAGCACGGCTTCCAGCGACTCCACCATTTTGACGGTGCCGCCCCAGGTCCGAAAATCCTTCGCCGACAGCGCCAGGCCAGTGTGCTGGTGCAAATACCCGTTCACGTCGCCCGATTCGAGGGCGTGGCGCTGCCCATCGGCCGTGTAGTATTGGAACAGGTGCTGGCCGGGTATTTCCTTGCACTTCTTCACCAAGCGGGCTAGGCGGCGGTCGTGCAGCGTCACGTCGTGGGCCACGCCTTTTTTGCCCACGAAGGCAAAGCGCACGTCGGCCCCCTTGAACTCAACGTGGTCGTCCTGCAAGGTGGTGAGGCCGTAGGTTGGCTTGGCCGATTTCCCGTCTTCTTTGGCGTACTCCTTGTTGCCGATGCGGATGAACGACTTGTCCATCAGCGTCAGCACCAGGGCCACCACTTTTTCGCGGTCGAGGGCCGGGCGGGCCAGGTCCTGGCCCAGTTGTACGCGCAGGGGCCGCAGTTTTTCGCCGAAGGCGCGGAGCCGCGAGAACTTGGTAAGGCTGCGCGTGGCCTCCCAGGCCGGGTGGTAGCGGTATTGTTTGCGGCCGGCGGCATCGTAGCCCGTCACTTGCAGGTGCAGCTGCGGGTCGGCGGCAATCCAAACGTCCATCCAGGCCGGCGGAATGACGAAGCCCGCAATGCGCTCCAACGTGTCGGCATCGCTGATTTTGTGGCCCTGCGCGTCGTAGTACGCGAATTTACCGCCCCGGCCGGCCTTGCGCGTCAGGCCCGGCTCCTGCCCGGTGGCGTAGTGCAGACCGGCCAGCTCGGCCTGCCGGGCGGGGTCTTTGTAGAGGACGTGCGCTTCATCTTGGGGGGCCAGCCGCTTCTTGCGGGTTTTGGGGACGGGGACGGCAGTGGGCATGAAGATAGTGGGAAAGAGCGGCGGAAAAACTACCGCCTCATACGCGGCCGGCAATGCGAAAGCTGCCCCGTGAACCAAAAATACTTCCGCATCTTTCCAACGAGTACCGGGCAGTGGGGCGGGCGCAGAAAGTACCGTGCTGACCGCCGCGCAAGGCCAGCCCACGGGCTGTTGCGTGCTGTTGTTAGGTCCATTCTGCCGCCCCGGCCCTAGTTTTGCCGCATGGGCCTTCTCGCCGCCGCTTCTGCCCTCAACGAGTGGCTCGACCACTTCCTTACCCGCCGGGCCGCCGGGCGCGGGCGCTTGCGGGCGCTGCAACTGCTGGCCTACCGCAGCTACGGCACGGCCGAAAAGTTCTACCTCAAAGGCCGCCTGCTGGCCGACCCCGGCCTGCGTACCGCCACGGCCGAGGATTCGCCCTGGCGCAATTTCCGTAGCATGGTGCGCCGCTTCAACTCGCGCGAGGTAGCCGGGGCCGACTTGCTGGCCGAGCTGCCCGACGGCTCGCTCCACGCGGCCACGACCGACGAGGAGGGCTATTTTCTGCTCGTTCTCGAACCGCAGGCCCTGCCCGCGCCCACCGCCTGCCTCTGGTACCCGGTGCCGGTGCGGGTGGTGCGGCTGCCGGGGTTTCTGGCGCTGCCGGCCGCGCCCATCAGCGCCGCCGCGCAGGTGCTGGTGCCGCCGGCCACGGCCGAGTTCGGTGTCATCTCCGACCTCGACGATACCGTGTTTGAAACCCGCGCCACCAACGTGGTCAAAATGCTGGGCCGGGTGCTGTTGAGCAACGCGCAGTCGAAACAGCCGTTTGCGGGCGTGGCCGATTTTTACCGGGCTTTGCAGCGCGGGCGCACCGGCCGGCCCGACAACCCGTTTTTCTACGTCAGCAGCAGCCCCTGGAATTTGTACGACGTGCTGGACGATTTCCTGAAAATCCATGCCATCCCGCCCGGCCCGCTGCTGCTGCGCGACCTGGGCCTGACCCGCCCCAAAACCACGCCCCCACCCGGCGTGACGGGTTCGGCGGCCATTCACTTCGCCCACAAACTGCACGAGATTGACGACATTCTGGTCACTTACCCCGCCTTGCCGTTCGTGCTCTGCGGCGACTCGGGCCAGGAAGATGCCCGCATCTACCGCGAAGTGGTGCGCCGCCACCCCGGCCGCATCCGCGCCGTGTACATCCGCGACGTGCAGGTGCCGGTGCGGGCCGCGCTCGTCGGGCCAATCATCGCCGAGCTGGCGGCCGAAGGTGTACCCCTGCTGTTGGTGAGCGCGTACGCCGAAGCGGCAGCCCACGCGGCGGGGCTGGGGCTGCTGATGTAGCGGCGGTTTATCTCGCTGTTCGGGATGGTTTTGTACGAGCCGGGCGGCTATTTTTGCCTCTGATAAAACCAGCACTTCAACCCGTCACGCCCATGCCCGATTTGCCCATTGCCGCGCCCGACACCAACGCGTTGGCCACCGAAATTAAAGCCCTGATAAGCCAGGCCCGGCAACGGGTGGCGGTGTCCGTCAATGCCGAACTCACCCGGCTTTACTGGCAAATCGGGCGTAGCATCCGCCAGAACGTGTTGCAGCAGCAGCGCGGCCCCTACGGCCAGCAGGTAGTCAAGACGGTGGCGGCGACGCTCACCCAAGAGTTTGGCAAAGGTTGGAGCAGCCGGCACCTGCACACTTGCCTGCAAGTGGCCGAGGCTTTCGCCGACGAAGCCATTGTGCATACACTGTATGCACAATTGAGCTGGAGCCATTTCAAGCGCCTAGCGGCGGTACCCGAGCCGCTGCGCCGTGATTTCTACACCCAACTCAGCGCCCTGCATCGCTGGAGTTTTCGGGAACTGGACCGTCAGATTGATGCCATGCTCTACGAGCGCACCGCCATCAGCCGCCACCCCGAAGCGGCCATCGCCCAAGAGCTGGCCGCCCTGCGCAACGACCAGCACCTCAGCCCCGAACTGGTTTTCAAGAACACTTACGTGCTTGATTTTCTGGGCCTGACGGGCGGCGCTCATTCCGAGGCCACGTTGGAGCAGGCCATCGTGGGGCGCATTCAGGAGTTTTTGCTGGAAATGGGCCAGGGCTTCGCGTTCGTAGAGCGGCAAAAACGCATTTCGGTGGACGATACCGACTACTACCTTGACCTGTTGTTTTACCACCGCAAGCTGCGCCGACTGGTGGCCATTGACTTGAAAATGGGCAAATTTCGTCCCGAACATAAGGGGCAGATGGAACTGTACCTGCGCTGGCTGCAACGCCACGAAATGCAGCCCGGCGAGGCCCCGCCCCTGGGCCTGCTGCTGTGCAGCGAAGGCCACACCGAACACGTCGAGCTGCTGCTGCTCGACCAACCCGGCGGCGACATCCGCGTGGCCCAGTACCTGACCGAACTACCGCCCGCCGACTGGTTCCGCGACAAGCTGCACCGGGCCATCGCCCTGGCCCGGCAGCAGTTGGAGCAAGCTGCACCCGCCGAAAACGGCCCCGAAACCACCACTAAAAACTGAGTAAACCAAACGCGCCATCGGCCAGGCAACGCCGCCCCGCTTACCTTCACGCTCATGGCCATTCACCTCGACCTTGCCGTCGTTTTGCAGCTTTTTTGCCTCGTGCAGGGCCTTAGCACGGCGGGGTATTTGTTGCTGGCGCGGCGGGCGGGGCCGGGCCGCCACTGGCTGGGGCTGCTGCTGTTGGGCCTCACGTTGCAGGTGCTGGATTATTTTTTGAGCCGGTCGGGGGTGTACTTCCGGCACCGTTGGCTGTACTTCACGCCGCTGTTTTTTTCGTGGGGTTTTGGGCCGTTGCTCTGGGGTTGGGTACGGAGCCGCTACGGGCCGGGGCGGCCGTTGCACTGGGCGCATTTCGGGCCCGTGGTGGTGCAGGCGCTGTTTTACGGGCTGCTGACGGTGCAAAGCTTCGACACCAAAACCGCGTTCTGGCTCACGGTTCACAAGCCCATCACGCGCTACGTGGAGCACTACGGGGCGGTGGTTTCGGTGCTGGTGTACCTCGCGCTGGCCCGGCGGCTGGTGGCGCAGCACGAGCAGCAGCCGCGTTGGCTGTGGCAGCGCCTGCCGCTGCTGGGCGCTTTCTACGTGCTGGCGGCGCTCGACCCGCTCTTCAACGCGGCGTACTTGCCGGCGGGGGGCACCCGGTTTTACCTCACCAGCCTCGTGCTGCCGGTGCTGGCCTACGGCCTGGCGCTCTGGGCCTGGTTGCAACTACTGGCCAGCCCCAAGCAACCCGAACTGGCCCTGCCGCCCGCCGCCGCCGCGCCCGACGCAAGGGCCGAAACGCCGGTGCCCCCAGCCGCCGCCCCGCACGCGCCCCCGCCCCCGCCCGTGGACCCCGAACACCTCGCCCGGCTCCG
>JANYFQ010000591.1 GCA_025362615.1 Hymenobacter sp.
CACTTGAGGTTGAGGCTGGCAAAGGAGTCTATGTCGGTGAGGGCGAACATTTTGCCGCCTACTTTGAGCACCAGCGTCTCGGGGCCGAACGGGGTTTCGTCGGTGGTGCCGGGCTTGGCGAGGCAGTAGTCGCGAAACTCCTCAATGTTCATAACCGACTTGTTTAGAGCACGTAGCGGAACAACATCACCACCAGGCACACCAGGAACATGGCCAGGCTAAGCTTGTTGATGAAGTGCATGGTGCGGAGGTTGAAGTTGTCTTTGCGGTTCGGGTCGCTCTTGCGGAAAAAGTAGCCGAGGGCAGGGCCAAAATTGAACAAGTCTTTGCCTTTCATGACGGAGGGGGTTTGATGCAGCCAGGATGGATGCAGCTAAGGTAACAGGGCCGGGCTTGGAATGATTACCGCAGATTCGAACGGATTTAACGGATGGAACGGATGCGGCGCTTCGCGCCTGACAACGCGGTTGGGTTGGGCGCTGGGCGTTGGGGGCTTTGCGCTAACGGCTAACAGCTAACGGCTTGGATACTACACGCTGGTTTGCAGGCGTACCAGGTACTGCCCTTCTTCGTCTTCGCCCAGAAAATCGGCGGTGTAGCCGGCGGCGGCGGCGGCATCTTGCAGCAGGGCGGCATCCACGAAGAGCCAGGGGAACTCGTCGCCGGTTTGGGTTTTGTAGCTCAGGGAATAGGTTACTTCGCCGTAGTAGGGGCCGTTGAGGTTGAGGCGGATGCTGCCGTCCTCGTCTTCGTAGAGGTAGCGCACGTCGGAGGAAGTGGCCAGAATCTGGCCGTTGGGGGCGAGCAGGGTGCGGGCGTGGGCCAGGAGTTTGTCGAGGCCGTCGAGGGTGCCGGCCAGGCCCAGGCCGTTCATGAGCAGCAGCACCGTGTCGTAGGGCAGTTCGTTGGCGGGCAACGGGTCGAGCAGGTGGTGGCGGGCCGCGTTTTCGACACCGCGCTCGCTCATCACCTGCACCGCACCGGCCGAGATGTCGACGGCCTTGACGTGGAACTGGCGGCTTTGCAGCTCCAGGGCGTGGCAGCCAGCGCCGGCCCCGAGGTCGAGGATGCGGCCCCGGCACACGTCGAGGGCGAGGCGCTCGAGGTCGGGCATTTGCAGCAGCGGGCGGAAGAAATAGCTGGCGGGCAGCGGCTCGTCGTCGGCCACGTTGCAATGCACCGTGAGCGTGGCGGCGTGGTTGCCGCAGTGGTAGTCGAGCAGGGCTTGGCCCAGCAGGTCGGGGGAGGTAGCGGCGGTCATTTAGTTTTATTGTTGAATTATTGAATTGCTAAATTATTGGTCGTTCTGATGTCTGTTCGGCAATGGGCGTGGTGGTAAGGCACAGGGGGCATCGTGTCGCCCTGGTGCCGTATGAGCAACAATTTAGCAATTCAACAATTCAACAATAAAATCAATACGTCTTAATCAGCCACACGCCGGCCAGCAGCAGTGCCACGCCCAGCAGGCGCGGCAGCGTGAGGGCGTGAACGGGGAGGCCCAGGGCACCAAAATGGTCGAGTGCTACGGCCGCCGCCAACTGCCCCACCACCACCAGCCCCACCGCGAGGCCCGCCCCCAGGCGCGGCGCCAGCGCCACGACAACCGCCACGTAAAACGCCCCCAGCAGCCCGCCCACGAACAAACCCGGCGGGGCCTGGCGCAGGGCGGCCAGCTCGCGACCCGCGTGGCCCTGGGCCAGCACCACGGCCCCGAGCGCCACCGTGCCCACCACAAACGACACCAGCGTACCCACCAGGCTACTGCCCGCCACCTGCCCCAGGCGGGCGTTTACAACGGCCTGCACGGGCAGCACCGCACCGGCCCCCACGGCCAGCAGCAACAACAGCATTCTAAGCATCGAAAAAAAGGAAAAGGCCCGGCGGACGGGCGGCAAACATTGGCCGCAGTCGGGCGTTGTGTAGGCGCTGCGCCCACTGCCCGGCCCGTTTTTCTACTGCCGCCATGCTGCCTGCCAAGCTGAAAAAGGGCTTATTGCCCACAAAAATATGCCTCACCTGCGGAAGACCGTTTGAGTACCGCAAGAAATGGCGCAACAGCTGGGACGAGGTAAAGTATTGCGGCGAGAAATGCCAGCGCAACAAGAAAACGCCCACTGCCTGATAAGCGCTTGGCTTCTAGCTGCTAACTGTTCGCTTTTTTTCGACCCCGGCACCGGGCGAAAGTCAATCACACTGCACACACCGCCCCTTCATTTAGCTGAATGAACACCATTTACTGGCTCCGCAACGACCTGCGGCTGCACGACAACGCCGCCCTGGCCGCCCTGACGGCCCCGCCCGCCGCCGGCCTGCTGCCGGTGTACTGCTTCGACCCCATCGCCTTCGGCCTCGACCCGTATTTGGAGCTGGCCAAAGTAGGCCCGCACCGCCTGCCGTTTTTGCTCGAAACGCTGGCCGACCTGCAGCGCGGCTACGCGGCCCTGGGGTCGGGCATTCACTTCGTGGTGGGCAAGCCGGAGGAAGTGCTGCCCGCGCTGGCCCAGCAGGTGGGCGCGGCCGAAATCCTGGTCGGCCACGAGGCCACGACGGAGGAAGAAGATGCCGTAAACGCCGTGGCCGACGCCCTGGGGCCCAACACCAGGCTCCGCGAGTTCGACCACCTGACGCTGCTGCACCCTTCCGACCTGCGCATTGCGCTGCGCGACTTGCCGCTCTCGTTCAGCAAGTTTCGCTTTGATGTGGCCGACAAGGTGCCGGTGCGCCCGCCGCTGCCCGTGCCCCGGCAACTGCCGCCGCTGCCCGCCGGTTTCGCGCCCGCGCCCCTGCCCGATGCCGCCGCGCTGTGCGCCGCCCTGGGCCTGCCCGCCCCGGCCCCGCGCCCGGCCCGCGACCGCCGGTCG
>JANYFQ010000221.1 GCA_025362615.1 Hymenobacter sp.
GATGTACACCGGCAAAGTGGCCTGCCCCTGCGGCACAAAATCGATGCGCCCAAAGTACGGCGACTGCCCCAGCTTCAGCAGCTTGCGTTTGCGGCCCACGGCCGCCTCGCCCGTAAACGCCATGCGGTCAATGGATTGGCCAGCGGCCACCATGTCCGCCTCGTCCATGCCCGACTGCTGCTCGTGGATGTACTGCTTCTTCTCCCGCAACTCCTCCGAAAACTGCTTCACCGCGCCATCCACCCGCCGGATGGCCAGCGTGAGTTGCTCCTTAATTTCTTCCAGGTAGTCTCGTTCTTCTCGTTCGGTGGCGTTTATCACGGGTTGTCTTGGGGGGAAATGGGCGTTGAAGGCCAGTGCAAAGGATAATGCCGGTTCGACTCCAGTTCCGAGCAAAACCCAAAAAAGCCGGCCTCTCTC
The DNA here is from genome assembly GCA_025362615.1 of Hymenobacter sp. GTDB lineage: Bacteria > Bacteroidota > Bacteroidia > Cytophagales > Hymenobacteraceae > Hymenobacter. Next base: position 421 of record JANYFQ010000221.1, read on the forward strand.
ACGCATGAGAAAGGCCGGCTTTCGATTATCAAATGTACCCGGAGCCGGAGTCGAACCGGCACACCTCGCGGTATTGGTGTTTGAGACCAACGCGTCTACCGGTTCCGCCATCCGGGCGTATGCTAAGCCATAATTGCCGGTAGGTCAATTGCGGGGTGCAAAGGTAGCCACCTGCTGCCGGATACGCAACAGATACCGCTTTTTTAGGTAATACGTCAGCACTTGCTGCAAGGCCGCCGGGCGGTGGTCGGCGGGCAGTTCGGCGTAGCCGGTCAGCAACGGCGCGATGCCCGCGTCGAGGGTGTCGGCCACGGCCTGGGCTTCGGCGGCTACGCGGGCCACGGCGGCGGGGTCAGGGCTGGTTTCCAGGTCCATGAGCTGCTCGTTGAGGTCCATCATGTCCATCAAAAAATCGGGCGGCAGTTGGGCCTGCTTGGTTTCGTCGAGCAGGCCGTGCTGGCGCAGGATGTAGGCCATGCGCTGGTCGGCGTCGGCCAGGGTGCGGTAGGCATCGGTGTTGCGCGTAGCTTGGCGCAGCATCTCAGCCTGGTTTTCGGGCGAGGACGTGGCGTGAAAATCGGGATGCGTTTCGCGGCTCTTGGCGTAGTAAAGGCGCTTGAGGGCCGCGTCGTCAAGCACGAAGGTTTCGGGGAGGTCGTAGAAGGCGAAGTAGTTGGGCACTGTGGTTGCTTTTTATTGTTTAATTGTTTGATTGTTAGATTATTGAATTGCTGCTCTTACGGCCCCAGAACGACACTGCGCCCACTGCGTTTTTTGCCACTGCGCCCACTGCGGGACAGCTAGTAGAACAAGAAACAAGAAACCAGAAACAAAAAGAACTCACCCCCGCGCATCAGCATCCACCACCAAACTCGAAAACGCCACGGCCGGGGCGGCAAACAGCCGCTTCGTGGCCGGCCACACTTCGCCGAAAAGCGCCGATTGGCGGTAGGCATTCAGCGCTGCCTCCGATTCCCAGCGGCTGTAGGTGCAAAACACGGCGGCATCGGCGGTGTCGCGCCCCAGGGCCATGCTCAGGCAGCCGTGCTGCGCCCGGATGCGGGCTTTGGTGGCCTCAAACAAGGCCAAAAACGCCGCTACCTGGGCCGGGTCGAAGGTCATCCGCACAACGCGTAAAAGCATGAAAGGAATTAGAAAAAGCAATAAAAATGAGGTGGTTGCGAACGGTAAAGGCTGATTGTCAATTTATTCGCCCCGAACCAATAACCCGAGCGGCCGTAAAGGTCGGGACAATCTTTCTCTCCACTCACCCTCAAAAACACCCATGCGTACCCTTCCCCTTCGCACAGCCGCCCTGGGGCTGCTGGCCAGCACCTTGCTGGTGGCCAGTTGCAACACGAAGCCGCTTGCCACTGAAACCGACCGGACTGCCGTAGTGGTGCCCGAAGCGGCCACCACCGCCTCCGACAGCGCCGATGCTACGGCCACGCCCGCCGCCGCCACGGCGGGCACGGTGCAGCCCACTGGCCCGGCCCCGGCCTGGGGCCCTGGCATCAAGCCCGAAATGCTGGCCGTTATCGAGCAGCTCAAAAGCTTTAACCCCAAACCATTGCCCTCGCTTACGCCGGCCCAGGCCCGCAAGCAGCCAGGAGCCAAAGAGGCCGCTGAAAAGCAGATGCGGGTGAGCAACATCACCTTGCCGCCCATGCAGTGCGACACCATGAGCCTGAAGCTCGGCGCGGGCCCCGCAGCCCGCATCTACACGCCCAAAACCGGCACTGCGCCCTTCCCGGTGGTGCTCTACTACCACGGCGGCGGC
>JANYFQ010000238.1 GCA_025362615.1 Hymenobacter sp.
GCGGCTTTTTTGCCGCCCGCCCGCTTCGGATAGCCGGTTAAACTACCTGGGAAAAGCGGGCGGGCGGCAAAAAAAGCCGCCCACCCGCACCGCCTGGGGCCGCAACCGACTCTCTCAACTGCTTCGTTGGTCAGTACCCCACGGCGGCATCGTCGCCCCTAGGGTCGGCGCCGCCTTCGAGGCGGCCGTCGGGCAGGACGCGGATGAGGTCGATGCGGCCCCAGGGGCTGCGGGGGTTGAGGCGGTAGCCGCGCTGGCGCAGGGTGTCCTGGGCAGCGGGGAGCAAGGCTCCGGCTTCGACATCGATTAAATCGGGGAGCCATTGGTGGTGCAGGCGGGGGGCGGCGGCGGCCTGCTGGGCGTTGAGGCCGTAATCGACGATGCCGACGATGGCTTGCAACACGCTGGTGATGATGGTGCTGCCGCCGGGCGTGCCCAGCACCAGGGCCAGCTTGCCCTGGCGGGTGAGGATGGTGGGCGTCATCGAGGAGAGCATTCGTTTATTGGGGCCGATGGCGTTGGCCTGGCCGCCGACGAGGCCGTAGGCGTTGGGGGTGCCGGGCTTGGCCGAGAAGTCGTCCATCTCGTTGTTGAGGATAAAGCCCGCGCCGGGCACCACGAGGTGGCTGCCGTAGGCCCCGTTGAGGGTGGTGGTGCAGCTCACGGCGTTGCCGAGGGCATCGACGATGCAGTAGTGGGTGGTTTCGGGGCTTTCGTACACGGGAATGTTTTCGCCGGCCGCCACGTCGGCACTGGGCGTGGCGTGGCCGTCGGAACGGATGGAGCCGGCGCGGTAGCGGTTGTAGTCGAGGTCGAGGAGCTTGGCGACGGGCACGCGGCCAAAGTCGGGGTCGCCGAGGAAGGTGGCGCGGTCGGCGTAGGCGCGGCGCTCGGCTTCGGTGAGGGCATGAACGGCCAGCGGGGCGTGGTAGCCCAGGCGCGGGAAATCCACGGGCTCGAGCATTTGCAGCATTTGGAGCAGGGCGATGCCGCCGCTGCTGGGCGGGGGCATGGCGATGACCTCGTAGTCGCGGTACTTGCCGCGCAGGGCGGTGCGCCAGCGGGCCTGGTAGGCGTCGAGGTCTTTTTGGGCGAGCAGGCCGCGCCGGCTTTGCACTTCCTTGAGCAGCAGGCGGGCGGTTTCGCCCTGGTAAAAGCCGGCCCGGCCCTGGTCGCGGATGCGGACGAGGGCGGCGGCCAGCGCGGGCAGGCGCAGGGTATCGCCGGCCAGCCAGAGGCGGGTGCTGTCGGTGGCCGCGCGCAGGTAGGCGGGGGCGGGGCGGCCGGCGTTGGTTTTGAGGAAGGCGGCGCGGTTGCGGTTGAGGCCGTCGGCTTCTTTTTGGGTGAGCGGGAAGCCCTGGGCGGCCAGGGCCACGGCGGGCTGCACGAGGCTGGCCCAGCTGAGCTTGCCCAGGCGCTTGTGCAGGGCGGCCATGCCGGCCACGGTGCCGGGCGTACCCACGGCCAGCGCCCCGTCGGTGCTGAGGCCGGGCACCACGGCCCCGGTTTTGGGGTCGAGGTACATATCGCGGGTGGCGGCGGCAGGGGCGGTTTCGCGGAAGTCGAGCGCCCCGGCCAGGCCGTTGCGGTCGAGGTACACCAGGAAGCCGCCGCCGCCGATGTTGCCCGCCGCTGGCAGCACCACGGCCAGGGCAAACTGCACGGCCACGGCCGCATCGTAGGCCGTGCCGCCGCGCTGCAACACCTGGCTGCCTACCTGCGAAGCCAGCGGGTGGGCCGACACCACCTGGGCAAAGCGCGTCACGACGGGCGCATCGGCTTTGGGCAAGGGCATGGCCAGCTCGCTCTCGCTGGCGCGGGCCGAGGACGTGACGGGCCGCTCGGCCATGCAGGCCAGCAGCGCCGCCAGCGGCAGGGTGAGGAAGTAGGAGCGGGAAAAGCGCATTTTAGGGGCGGGTGATAAGTAACTGAGGGTAGGCGGGGTCGTTTTGGCGCGGGCCTCCAGGCCCGTGCCGACTGCTTTGGGGGCCGCTGGCCCCAATTGTTGAACGATGGGCCGTGGACGGCCCAACAATTTCGGCCTGGGGGTGCGGGCCAGAGGCCCGCTAGTAGCCGGCACGGGCCCGGAGGCCCGCGCCAACCGCCTGGCCCGTGCGGCAGCCGGACGTAACGTAGGGGTAAAGAACGGGAATTTTGGGAGAGTTTGGCCACCTGCTACCTTTGCCTTTCCATCTTACGCCCTTCGTCACTGCTCATGGCCACTCCTTCCAAAACCCCTACCGCCCGCCCGCCCGCGCCGCTGGCCCTGGTTGCAAACGATGCCTGGCTCGCGCCCCACGAGCCGGTGCTGCGGCGGCGGCAGGCGCGGCTGGCGGCCCGGCTCGCCGAGATTGAGCAGCACCACGGCAGCCTGCTCAACTACGCCACGGCGCACGAGCAATTGGGCCTGCACCACCACGCGGAGCGCGGCGGCTACGTCTATCGCGAGTGGGCACCGGGGGCTGAAGGACTGGCGCTGGTCGGCGATTTTAACTTCTGGGACGGGGCCGCCGACCCGCTGCAAAAGCTGGAGTACGGCGTGTGGGAGGTGTTTTTGCCCGACACTGCGGCCGGGCCGCGCCTGGCGGCGGGCAGCCGCTACAAGGTCCGCATCCGGGCCGCCAACGGCACCCACGACCGCCTGCCGGCCACCCTGCGCCGCGCCGTGCAAGACCCCGAAACCCACGACTTTGCCGCCCAGGTGCTGCCCCTGGCCGCCCCCTTTGCCTGGACCGACGCCGCCTTCGACCTTAAAGCCGCCGTGCCCGAGCCGCTCATCTACGAGGCCCACGCCGGCATGGCCCAGGAGGCCGAGCGGGTGGGCAGCTACCGCGAATTTGCCGACGACATTTTGCCCCGCATCGCGGCTGGGGGCTACAATTGCGTACAGCTCATGGCCGTGATGGAGCACCCGTACTACGGCTCGTTTGGCTACCACGTGGCCAACTTTTTTGCCGCCAGCTCGCGCTTCGGCACCCCCGACGACCTCAAGTATTTGATTGACGAAGCGCACCGGCGCGGGCTGGGCGTGCTGCTCGACATCGTGCATTCGCACGCCGTGAAAAACGAGGCCGAGGGCCTGGCCGATTTCGACGGCTCGGGCAACCTATATTTCCACAAGGGCACACGCGGCAACCACCCCGGCTGGGACAGCAAGCTCTTCGATTACGGCCGGCCCGAAGTGCAGCAGTTTCTGCTTTCCAACCTGCGCTACTGGCTGGAGGAGTTTCACTTCGACGGTTTTCGGTTTGATGGCGTGACCTCCATGCTCTACCACCACCACGGCGAGGGCGTGAGCTTCGGCGATTACGCCGAATACTTTGGGCCGGGGGCCGACGAGGACGCGATTTTGTACCTGCAACTGGCCACCACGCTGGTGCATCAGGTCAAAAAAAACACCTTGCTCATCGCCGAGGACATGAGCGGGATGCCCGGCCTGTGCCGCCCGATTGCCGAAGGCGGCATCGGCTTCGATTACCGCCTGGCGATGGGCATCCCCGACTTCTGGATAAAGCTGCTCAAACACACGCCCGACGAAGCCTGGCCCCTGGGCGGCCTCTGGCACGAGCTGACCAACCGCCGGGCCGGCGAAAAAACCGTGGCCTACGCCGAAAGCCACGACCAGGCCCTGGTCGGCGACAAAACCCTTGCCCACTGGCTCTTCGACGCGGCCATCTACACCCACATGAGCGCCGCCGACCCCGACCCCGGCGCGGCCCGCGCCCAGGCGCTGCACAAAATCATCCGCCTGCTCACGCTCGCGGCCGGGGGCGAGGCGTACCTCAACTTCATCGGCAACGAGTTCGGGCACCCGGAGTGGGTGGACTTCCCCCGTGCCGGCAACGCCGACAGCTACCGCTACGCCCGCCGGCAGTGGAGCCTGGCCGACAACCCCGGCCTGCGCTACCAGCAACTCGGGGCTTTTGACAAGGCAATGGTGGCCCTGGCCCGCGCCCGGCACCTGCTGGCTGCCGGCCCGGCCACGCTGCTGCGGCACGACGACACGAACCAAGTGCTGGCCTTCGCGCGCGGTGGCCTGGTGGTGGTCGTGAACCTGCACGTCAGCCAAAGCCTGACCGACTACCAACTGCCGGTGCCCGCCGCCGGGGCTTGGCGCGTGCTGCTGAGCACCGACGATGCCGCCTTCGGCGGCTTCGGGCGCGTGGACGCCGCCGTGCCCTACGACACGCTGGGCGGCGGCGGCCCGACCGCAGCCCCGGCGTTGCGGCTCTATTTGCCGAGCCGCGTGGCGCTGGTGCTGGGGCAGTGAGGGGTTTCTTGTTTCTTGTTGCTGGTTGGACATTCTGATAGCTGTCCCGCAGTGGGCGCAGTGTCGTGCTGAAAGTCGCTGGTCTGGTCAATCGTTGAGAACAAGAAACAAGAAACCAGCAACCGGGTGGCATAGCATCTTTATGCGATACCGCCGCGTGGCGGCACCCGCTACCTTTGCACCTGCCGCCGGTCGTGTGCCGGCCGTGCCTGGGCCGCTGGCCCCGCGAGTGTTTATGAAAGTTTCCGTTACCTATTGGCTGCGCCTGAGTGGGCTTTTTCTGTTATTTACCGCTGGCCTGACGGCCCAGGCCCAAACGGGCATCACCATCGGGGCCGTCACGGCCCCCGATGCCTCGGCGGCGCTCGACATCATCAGCACGACCAAGGGTGTGCTGCTGCCCCGCGTGGCCCTGGCCACGGCCATTGCCACGCCCGCCACGGGGTTGATTGTGTTTCAGACCGGCGGCACGGCGGGGTACTACTACAACGCCGGCACCAGCGGCAGCCCGAGCTGGCAGCAAATTGCCACGGTGGCGGGCGCGGCCATCACGGCCGGTAACGGCCTGACCAAAACCGGGCAGAACCTGGCCCTGGGCGGCAGCCTGACCCAGGCCACCACCGTTGCCCAAGGCGGCAACCTATTCAGCCTGACCGGCGGCAACGTGGGCATCGGTACGGTGGTGCCCCAGGCCACGCTGGAAGCCAGCGGCGACTTTCGGGTGAGCAACGGCACGACCAACGCCACGCTGGGCAACTCAACCACCGGTTTTGCCAACTTTGGCGGGAGCAACCTGGGCCAGTCGTTCACGTTGCCCGTGGCGGCCACCATCACCAGCGTCCGGCTGTTCTCCAACAACTCCTTCACCACCACGTTCATCATTTACAGCGGAGCCGGCTCGGGCGGCACGGCCCTCGCCAGCCCACAGACCATTACCTTCGTGGCTGGCGTGCGCACCACCGTGAATCTGAGTTCCCCGCTGGCCTTAAGCGCCGGGATATATTCGGTGATGGTGAACACGGGCAGCAACGGGCTGCGCTACGACAACAACGGCGACACCTACCCCGGCGGCGGCATTTACAACGGCACCGTCTCCCAGAGTGCGTCTGACCTGGACTTTGCTATTGCTTACACCGCTGGCAGCGCCACCAGCAGCCTCTACGTGGCCCCCGGTGGCAACGTGGGCATCGGCACCACGGGCACGCCCGGCCAGCGGCTCGACGTGACCGGCGGCAGCATCCGCATCGGCACCAGCGGCAGCGGCCTCATCTTCCCCGATGGCAGCACCCAGACCACGGCCGCCGTTACGGGCACCGGGGCCGACTTCATTAAGAACGGCACCGCCCAGCAGGCGACGTCCAACTTCAACATCAGCGGCAATGGCACGGTGGGCGGCACACTCAGCGCGGCCACGGCCACCGTGACCGGCACCACCACCACCGCCAACGCCGTGGTGACGACGGCCCTCACCGGCAGCGGCAGCAACATCGGCACTACGGTGGGCCTGGGCATCCGGGCCGACGGCGGCCTGAACCTGGGCCAGAACACCAGCGACAACTTCTTCGTGGGCTACCTGGCCGGGCGCGACAACACCACCGGCGTCACCAACTACGCGGTGGGCATCCGGGCGGGCGAGCGCACCACCACCGGCAACTACAACGTCTTTTTGGGGTCGGCGGCGGGCCAGTTCAACACCACCGGCGGCCAGAACCTGTACATGGGCTGGCTGGCGGGGCAGGTTAGCAACGGCGACCGCAACTTTGCCATCGGGATGCAGGCCGGCCGGGCCAACACGGCCAGCGACAACCACTTTGTGGGCTTTTACGCCGGCACCGCCACCAACACCGGCTCGCGCAACACCTTTGAGGGCAACTACACCGGGGTGAGCAACACCAGCGGGGGCCGCAACACCTTCGTGGGCTACCAGGCCGGCAGTGCCAACACGGATGGCAGCAACAACTTTGGCTTTGGCCACATGGCCGGTCCGTCGAGCGGGAGCCTCACCAACGCCGGGGCCATTGGCTACAACGCCCGTGTGAACCAGAGCAACAGCCTCGTGCTGGGCGGCACCGGCACCGATGCCGTGAAGGTGGGCATTGGCACCATCACCCCCAGCCAAACGCTGGATGTGACCGGCGGCAGCATCCAAATCAGCACCAGCGGCCAGGGCCTCATCTTCCCCGATGCCACCACCCAAACCACGGCGGCCACCACCAGCACGGCCAGCAACGGCCTCACCAAAACCGGTAATAACATTGCTTTGGGCGGCAGCCTGAGCACCCAAACCAACATCCTGCAAGCGGGCAGCGCCTTCACCCTCACCGGGGGCAACGTGGGCGTGGGCACGGCCGTGCCCCCGGCCACGCTCGAAACCAACGGCGACTTCCGCGTCAGCAACGGCACGACCAGCACTTCGCTCGGCACGGCTGGCAACGGCAACGTGACGGCTTCCTTCAACGGGCTGGGGCAGTCGTTTACGCTGCCCACGGCCGGCACCGTCACCAGCATCCGGCTGCGGTCGAACACCACGCACAGCACCACCTTCACCATCTACAGCGGCGGGGGCACGACGGGCGCGGTCCAGGCTACCCAGGTCATCAGCTTCGTGGCCGATGCTTCGGCCACGGTGCCCCTCACCACGCCCCTGGCCCTGGGGGCTGGTACCTACACCATTACCCTGGCCCAGCCTCAGGGCCTCTATTACTTTGGCACCGGCAGCGACGCTTACCCCGGCGGCACCCTGTACTTCGGCAACAGCGCCGGCACCGGCACCGTGGACCTGGAGTTTACGGTGAACTACACCAGCGGCGCGGCCACCAGCAGCCTCTACGTGGCCACGGGCGGCAACGTGGGCATCGGCACCAGCAGCGCCCCGGCCCAGAAGCTGGACGTGACGGGCGGCAGCATCAAAATCAGCACCGTCGGCCAGGGCCTCATCTTCCCCGATGCCACCACCCAGACCACGGCGGCCACCGCTGGCAGCTTCATCCAAAACCAAACCGCCAGCGCCCAGACCGGGGGCTTCAACGTGGCCGGCACCGGCACGGTGGGCGGCACCTTGACCACCGGCGCGGGCCTGGTGGTGAACAGCGGCGGCAGCAACACCGGCACCATCGCCAACGGCCTGCGCTTTAACGGCCCGAACGCGGGCGAAGGCATAGCCAGCAAAACCAACGCCGGCGGCAACCAGTCGGGGCTGGACTTTTACACCAACTCCTCGGCCAGGCTCAGCATCAGCAACGGCGGCAATGTGGGCATCGGCACCACGGGGGTGCCGGCCAAGCGCCTGCACGTCGATGCGAGCAACGACGTACTGCGCATCGACAACCTGGCCCAGGTGTCGGCCACCAACAACTACCTCGTCATCGACGGCAGTGGCAACGTGGGCAAGACCACCGTCGAGAACGTGTCCGGGCAGGTCATCCGGCTGGGTTTCAACGGCGGCGACTACTTCGAGAACACCACTACCCCGGCCGCCGCCGAGCGCGGCCTGCGCTTCGACCAGCACAGCTCGGCGGCCCTGATGAGCAACGCCCCCAACGGGGCCCCCAACTTCATCAACACCATCACCGGGGCCACCCTGGCCCTGAACCAGGGCGTGGCGGCCGGCAACGGCACCCGCGCCCGCACCACCGACCAGGTGACGCTGCCCGCCGGCGTGTACCGCGTCACGGTGCGCCTCAACGGCAGCTATTTCGGGGGCAACGGCAGCCCGACGGCCTTCGTCAAGTTCATCGTCAACAACAACGAGTATTCCTTCGTGGATGCCCTCACGCCGGCCGGCAGCGGCATCGTCACCCACGCCGAGGTGAGCGACTACCTCAACCTGACCGCCACGTCCACCGTCGATTTCGCGCTGCGGCCCCTGCGCAACTTCAACCTCATCGACCGGCTCTCGCCCAACGCCAGCACCGATTACAGCTACCGCTCGCTGCTGCTGATTGAGCGGGTGCGCTAGGCGCGGGGCGCTGCCCTGCCCGGCTACTTCATGGCAACGCCCCCGGCCCCTGCGGCCTTGTCCTTCCCCAAAACTTTGAACGGGGTCTGCACGGTGTGGTCAGACGACTTTTTCAGTCGTCCGACCACTACCACTACCACTACCGGGTAGGCCGAAATGAGGCAACGAATAGTGGTCGGACGACTGAAAAAGTCGTCTGACCACACCGCCCAATGCCACCGTTCAATGTTTTGGGCAACGCCTCCGGCCCCTGCGGCCGGGGGCGTTTTGCGTGGGGGCGGGGCGGGGGGCGCATCCCCCTTTTATGTCATTGCGCGGGCGGGGGAGGGGCCGATACCTTTGCCGGATGCAAGTTCCCCTGCCGTTGGCCATCATTGAAGACCAGGCCCCCATCCGGGAGGCGCTGCACGAGTACCTGGGCGGGCAGCCCGAGTTTGAGTGCGTGCTGGTGGCGGCATCGATGGAGGCGTTTTTGAAGCAGGTGCCCCGGCTGCCGGTGCCGCCCGTGCTGGTGCTGAGCGACATTGGCCTGCCCGGCCGCTCGGGCATTGAGGGGCTGCCCCTGATACGGGCGCTGCTGCCCGAGGCGCAGGTGCTCATGCTAAGCGTGTTTGCCGATGCCGAGCGGGTGTTTGAAGCCATTTGCGCCGGAGCGGTGGGCTACCTGGTGAAGAACACCGCGCTGCCCCTCATCAAGCAGCACTTGCTGGAGGTGGCGGCGGGCGGCTCGCCGATGAGCCCCGGCGTGGCGCGGTTTGTACTACAGGCGTTTCGGCGGGAGCCGCCGGTGCGGGTGGCGCTGTCGGTGGCGCAGCGCCTTTCGCCCCGCGAGCAGGAGGTGGTGCGGGCCATCGAGGACGGGCTGAGCTACAAGCTGGTGGCGGCCCGCCACGGCATCAGCATCGAGACGGT
>JANYFQ010000249.1 GCA_025362615.1 Hymenobacter sp.
GCCGCCGCCGTAGCCCAACAGCCGGTGGCCGAGGCCAATCTGACTCCGGAAAATATTGGCCACGTAGTACATCACCATCACCGCGAAGCCCACGTACTTGTTGTTCACCACCACTTGCGTCACCACGCCCAGCACGCACAGCAGCAGCAGGAACGGCAGCTCATACAGGAACAGCGCCTGTATGTACTGACCAATTTCGTAGTGAAAATACCCCTTGAAGGTCTGAATCAGCAGGCCGCACACCATCACCACGGCCAGCAGCACCACCTGCACCAGCCCCAGCGCGGCCAGCTTGCTCAGCAGCGGCACCCAGCTGGGCACCGGCACGGCATCGGCAATCTGGGCCACGCCGGCCTCACGCTCGCGCCACACCAGCTCGCCGCTGTAGAAAATAATGATGGCCAGAAAAAACAGGAAAAACGAGCCGGTGATGGCCTGTATTACCTCGTAGGTGACCGGATAGGTGGAAGTATCGAAAGTTTTACCCACCTGCGACGACGTGGCCAGCAGCAGAATAACGCCCGCCCCCGCAATGGCCGCAAACGCCCGGCTGCGCACGATGCCCCGAAACTCCAGCTTGGTGAGGCTCCACCACTGGCGCAGACTCATGGCCCCGGAAAAAACCTGGGCCACGCGCGGCAGGCGCAGGCCGCCCGGCTGAGCGACGGGGGCCATTTCGGCCACCAAGGCATCGGCGGCAGCCACGCGGCGGCTTTTCTTGTCGGGCTTATCCGAGGCGAAGGACGAAAACCGGAACCGGGCGTAGCACAGGCCCAGCAGGCCCAGCCCCACGCCCAGCCACACGGCCCGGTTCAGCAGCACGTAGCTGGAAAGGGGCAGCAGGAGGCGGTTTTTTTCGGCCGAAGTCCAGTAGCGGGTCGTGAATTCGAGGGCGGCGAGGCCGTAGGCATCGAGGGCGGCCACGAGGTGCTCGTTTTTGAGGTCTTGCAGGTAGGAGCTGGCGATGGTGTACCCCACCAGCAGCAGCACCGAGCTGATGTAAACGGTAAGGATGTTGCGCGTGAGCGTGGCCCCGGTGAAGAAAATGGCCCCCGAAAAAAACAGGTTGGGCAGCACCAGCACCAGGTAGGGCCACCCGTAGGTGCCGGCCGGGGCCAGGGCCAGAAACCGGTCGGCCGCCACCCAGGGCATAACGCCCGCCACGGCCGCGCCCAGCCCAATGCCACTGAACACCAGCACCGCAATCAGGTAAGACCCAAAAAACCGCCCGCCCAAATAGCCAAATTTGCTAATGGACGTGGTGTAAAACAGCGAATGCGTGCGGTACTCAAAGTCGCGGTACACGGGGTTGCCCATCAGCGAGGAGGCGATGATGACCCCGAACACGCTGAGCACCGCCGTGATGATGTTGAGCGAGAACGGGGCGTTGATTTTCACCGTCTGCCCATCGCCGCCGATGGCAACTTTCACGCCCGTGCCGAAGCCGCCGCCGGCGGCCGTCACCAGCAGAAAGGCCATGGCGAACAGCAGCAGGAAATAAATCCAGGTGGCGGGCCGCCGCAGGCGGTATTTAAGCTCGAAAAGTAGTATTGCTAGAAACATGAGGCATCAGGTTTGGAAGTGAGGAAGGAAGGGTACCCGCTAGGCCATTACCGCCCCGCTTTTGCTCCGCACTTCATACTGCTGGATTTCCGAAAAATACACGTCCTCCAAATCCGGGCTCACGGCCTCAAACCCGCTGTCGGGCGCAGCATCGGCGAGGACGTGCACCACGGTTTTGCCCGCAAACAGGCGCGAGCTGATGACCTGCTGGCTGGCTTGCAATGCCGGCAGCTCGGCCTTTTCAATCAGCTTCTTCCAAATTTTGCCTTTCAGGTTGCCCATCACCGAAACCGGGTCGCCGGTGAGCAGCACTTCGCCCTTGTTGATGATGGCCATGTGCCGGCACAGGTCCGATACATCGCTGACAATGTGGGTGCTGAGAATCACCACCAGGTTTTCGCCAATCTCCGAGAGCAGGTTGTGGAAGCGGTTGCGCTCGGCGGGGTCGAGGCCGGCCGTGGGCTCGTCCACGATGATGAGGCGTGGGTTGCCGAGCAGGGCCTGGGCAATGCCGAAGCGCTGCTTCATGCCGCCGGAGTAGCCGCCGACGTGCTTCTTGCGCACGTCGTAGAGGTTGGTTTGGTGCAGCAGGGCGGCCACCATCTCCTTGCGCTCGCGGCCGTTGGCAATGCCTTTGAGGGTAGCGAAGTGGTCGAGCAATTCCTCGGCGCTCACGCTGGGGTACACCCCGAATTCCTGGGGCAAATAGCCCAGCACGCGGCGCACGGCCTCCTTATCGCGCAGCACGTCGATGTCATCGAGCCGAATGGAGCCGGTATCGGCATCCTGCAAGGTGGCGATGGTCCGCATCAGGCTCGACTTGCCCGCGCCATTGGGGCCTAGCAGGCCAAACATGCCGTTCGGAATGTCGAGCGTGACGTTTTTGAGCGCCTGCGTCCCGTTGGGGTACGTTTTGGAGAGGTTGGTGATGGTGAGGGGCATACTTTTTTTGCAGAAGATGAGAAATGGGAACCGTAAGGTAGGCCGTGCCGCGATAATCGCCCGATTCGGCGCTTCATTACAGCAGATTGACCCAAGAGATGCCCGGCCCGGCGGCG